>JAWXAT010000024.1 GCA_034439615.1 Oligoflexia bacterium
GGCGAGGCAGAAGGTGAAGGCGAGGCAGAAGGTGAAGGCGAGGGAGAACCCGGTAAGTCCCCTGGAAAAGGTGGCAATGGACAAAGTGATCCTCAGTATGAAGAAGTGCCTTCAGAAGTATTTGCTGAAATGTTGGCAGAAGAAATTCAGCTTCGCAATTTACGTCGCACAGGTGGAGAACAACGCGTAGCAGATGATCCTAAAATGGGAACCATGCATCGATCACATGGTGATGTAGTATGGCATCGAACAGCAGCTGATGCGCTTGCATTAGGTAAATCAATTAAGCGAGGCAATGAGCGCCGTGAACAATTACGAAAAGAGTTGGGCCTTGATGCACCTGAAGAGGCCAAAGTAGAAGAAAAACCAGAGGCAGAGAAAAAAGAATCGATACTAGAGGGTGCTGCTCAAATATTAAAACGTGGTTTTGCAGCATTGCCAGCATCAGCCTACACTGTGCGATCACGAATGATTGTTCAACAACCTGATTTTGATGCAGTACTAGTAATTATGGGTGATGTGTCGGGAAGTATGGGGCCTGATCATCGCAAGATTGAAAGGCGTATTGTTCGTCAAGAAATTGCGCTGCTAAAGCTTAAGTATCCAAATCTCAAAGTTCATTTTATTCAGTGTGATACTGAAGCTAGAGAAGTAACTGAGCATCAATTTTTCAATCAGTATTTGGGTGGAGGCACTGACTTGTCTCAGGCCTTTAAGCTGGCTCTTGAAATTTATAATAAGTATCCAACATCAAAATTTAATCGTTTTGCGCAGATGTTTTCCGACGGTGATGATGGTGGCGCATTACACGCCACTATTGAAGCTGGACGAAAGGTTGCTGAAGCAAGTGATTATTTTATGTACGGAAATGTGGTGCCTTATGGCCGACAATCCGGCCAATTATCTCAGGCCTTTGATCTATTAGCTCAAGAAAAACCAGGTATTTATGGCTATGCAGATCTGAATCTAGAAGTTTCATCTGTTTTTGCCGCTATCAAAAAATTCTTTGGTAAGAGATCTGAACCTGGTCGATAAGCCAGTTGTTTTAACTCGCCTTTGATCCTGGAAAAAAGTTTTTCACTTTTTTCGTAATTTTACTAAAGTACTTCCTCACAACTCCGAATAGTAATTTGTCAGGAGAGGAAATCCTGACAAGCGACCCACGGAGCATGATGCTCTACCGCATATAGAGATGCGGTTATTATCAAGGAGGATGTTATGGGTTTACGAGTTAATACCAACGTAGCCTCCATCAATGCGCAACGCAATTTGATGGGGACCAAGCTGTCATTAGACAAGAGCTTGGAAAAACTCTCTTCGGGTTACCGAATCAATCGTGCAGGTGACGATGCCGCGGGACTTGCGATCTCTGAAAGCTTAAAAGCTCAGATTCGTGGTCTTAAGCAAGCATCACGAAATGCACAAGACGGTATCTCTCTCGTACAAGTGGCAGAGGGCGGATTGAACGAAACATCGTCAATCTTAACTCGTCTTCGTGAGTTGGGCGTACAGGCAGCTTCTGATACTATCGGACCTGTTGAACGTCAATTCTTGAACGTGGAATACGATCAGCTCCTTTCGGAGATTCAGCGTATTGCCGACGGTACGGAATTTAATCAAACACAATTATTAAACGGGACGGGTGCTGTGTTCGACATTCAAGTCGGTACACGCAACAATCCCAATATCGATCGCATCGTCTTTGATGCATCAAAAGCTGATTCTACAATTGCAGCTTTGGGTGTTAATTTGACTTCTGTGGCCGATAAGGCGTCTGCACAAAACAGCTTGAGTGCTCTTGACTCTGCAATCATCAGCGTATCTGCGATGAGAGCTGACTTTGGTGCTCTCCAAAATCGTCTCCAATCAACGGTTAACAACTTAGCAGTCGGCAATGAAAATATGAATGCTGCTAATAGCCGAATCAGAGACGTGGATGTAGCTGAAGAGACGTCTGAACTGACTAAGAACAATATCCTGTTGCAAGCAGGCACTAGCGTGCTCGCACAGGCGAATCAATCCAATGCGGTGGCCCTTAGCCTCTTGAAGCAATCATTTGGCTGATTAATTCCATGGTCGAATGAACCTTTGGCTCAGTGGCTAATTTTTCTAATGGCCTCCGTAACTTAAGGTAATGGCACTCGATTAAATTCGAGGCTTGAAGCCGACGTAACTGATCTGTTTCCTGCACCGCTCCGGTGCGCAAGCACCGGAGCACTTTTTGTTTTTCTAATGTTGTTCTCTAAATTTCACACAAAATAAAAATTATCAAAATCTGGACTCAATAATAATTCAAAAAATGTCGATCAGTTAAGTGCAACGCTTTAGGAGCGAAGCCAATTGCTATTTATATACTACGCTCTAAAAATTAACCCAAGGGCATGATGCCCAGAAGGCCAATATAAATTGGAAGGCCGAGAATCAAGGAGGATTCGGATTATGCAAGGAGGATAGACATGGGTTTAAGAATTTCGACTAACGTTGCTTCTATCAATGCGCAACGAAATCTGGGCAATGCTCAGTATGCTCTTCAAAATTCGCAAGCAAGGCTCGCATCAGGCTTTCGTATTAATAAAGCCGCAGACGATGCTGCAGGACTCGCGATTTCGGAGAACTTAAAAGCGCAAATCAGAGGTATGAGGCAAGCGTCACGAAACGCCAATGACGGAATTAGTCTTGTGCAAACAGCAGAGGGTGGACTTCAGGAGATTAGTAATATCCTGATCCGATTTAGAGAATTGGCCATCCAAGCTTCATCAGACACCATTGGAGATAAAGAGCGTGGGTTTTTGGATGTTGAATACCAACAACTCAAGTCAGAGTTACAGAGGATTGCAGAGGTTACACGTTTTAACGGACGCGATCTTCTAAACGGAACTGGCGGGCTCTTTTCAATTCAAGTTGGAGTCTATAACGATGATTTTAAAGACCGCATTACTTTTAATGCGTCTGCTGCTGATGCGACTCTTGAAGCGTTTGGGCTTACAGCTCAATCTTTGGCTACAAAAGAGCAAGCACAGATGTCAATCGCAACAGCTGATGATGCGATTGTTTCTGTCAACGGGATTCGCGCTAACTTCGGCGCTATGCAGAACAGGCTTCAGTCAACCGTCAACAACATTGGCGTGAGCGATGAAAACTTATCTGCAGCGAATTCGCGAGTTCGTGACACTGACGTAGCTTTAGAGACTTCAGAGATGACGAGAAATAATATTCTCCTCCAAGCTGGTGTCTCAGTGCTGAGTCAAGCTAATGCAGTTCAGAACGTGGCTTTGAAACTGTTGCAGTAATGTTTAATAAATGGAGTGAGTGGATAAATTTATCCACTCACTCTTTATAAAGACCAAGGAGGGATTTATGCTTTTATATGCCATGGAATGGGTTCTTCCGGCATCTGTAGTACTTATGTTGGGGGGATTAGCCTCAGTGACGTCTTACACACAGGGCTGGATGTAAACCAAACACACCAAAACAAAAAAAATCCCATGGACACATGTTCATGGGATTTTTATTTTTTAATATGATTATAAAATGCGACTATGCCTAAGAAAAATGCTGAGAAATATCCAAGTATACTGAGGATGGGAATTTCGTAGAATTGAGGACCTTTTCCCATATTAAGTGCCATCGTACTTGCAATAACCAAACTGCCGATGACAAGACCCAAATAAGTGAGTGTTCCGTTTGTTTCAACGGAGCGTTTAAGATCTTCAATTTGCGCAAGGTTGATATCAATGGCAAAATCATTGCTGTTGAGTTTGCGCATAAGTTGTTTAAGTTGACGCGGTAAAGTGTAAAGCAGAGATGTAGAGTCACGTGCTACGGTTGTAAGATCTTTCATGATTCTTTGAGGGTCATATTTTGCTTTAATTATTTCTTGGGCAAATTCCATTGCGTAACTCAAAAGATCAAAGTCTTTTATAATCGTACGGCCCATGCCTTCAACTGTAACGATAGCTTTGAAAAACAGCATTAACTCTGATGGCATAACGATATTGTGTTTTGCTGCAATGGAAGTTGAATCCATTAAGAGTTTTCCAAAGTTCACATTTTTAAAAGTCATTCCGTGATAAGGTGCGATGAGGTCACGCACTTCACGTGTGAATTGATCAAAATTAACTTCATGATTGTACGGAGCAAGATCAATATATTCATAGGTGAGAAGTTCGTAGTTTTCTGTGGCAAGGGCAATAAGCATATTTGCCACAGAGTCTTTAGTTTTTTGAGATACACGACCTACAACGCCAAAATCAACAAGGCCGATTTTATTGTCTGGCAGAATAAATAAATTACCCGCGTGAAGATCACCGTGAAAAATACCATCACGAAATACCATTTTAAAAAAAGCTTTGAGCCCAGAAGCCACAATCTGTTCGCGATTGATCTCAGATTCTTGAAGTTGTTTGTGATCACTTAAGCGAACACCATTGAGTTGCTCCATGACTAAAATACGGGGTGTGCAGTGATCGCTAAAAATTGCTGGAATTTTAATAACAAGATCGTCTTTAAAATTCTGGCCGATACGTCGGATGTTATTTGCTTCAACAACGAAGTTTGTTTCCAGTTCTAACGTTTTAAAAAACTCATCAACTAATGATTGCGGATTAAACGGCCGAGATTCAGGTATGTATTGTTCGATAAGTGCTGCCATGGTGTACAAAACGCCAAGATCATTCTTAATTGTTTCAACAATGCCGGGTCTTTGAACTTTGATGACGACATTTTCACCTGTAACAAGTTTTGCTGAATGCACTTGGGCAATACTTGCGGCAGCTAGTGGGTTTGGATCAATAACAGCGAATACTTTTTCTGGTTGTTTGCCGAAATCTTCTTCAATGATTTTTCGAATTTCTTCAAAAGGAACGGCTGCAACTTGATCATGAAATTTTTTAAACTCTTCGACGAAATCAGCAGGAATAAGATTTGGACGTGTAGCTAGTAGTTGACCGAATTTTACAAAGGTGGGGCCCAGTTCTTCAAAGGCCATGCGCGCTCGCTCAGCGGCGCTTAGGTTTTCCAGTGCCTCGTTTTTTGCGATTTTTCTTAGAATGTATTGGCCCAGCTTCGCTCTTTCCGCGATATTGTGAAAACCGTGTTTCGCGAACACTCCCACTATTTGGCGAAGTCTCCCCGCGTTCTTGATCGTTTGTCCTATTTGTCGGCCTGTTGTTAGTATCGGCATATTTTTGGTCTATCCATTCAAAATCAATTTCTTGTGCTTCTGGATCAGCTCGCAAAACTTTAATTTTTACTGGGTCACCTAAACTGATGACTGTTCCAGTCTTGCGTCCGATGAGTTTTTGTTTCTCTTCATCGTATTGAAACCGATCGCCTTGTAGGGTATCAAGTTTAACTAAACCATCTATATCATATGTTCGCAATTGAACAAAGATACCGAATTTTGCAATGCCTGTAATCATTCCATCAAAGGTTTCGCCTACATAGCGCTGCATAAAGCGGCATTTTTTAATTCCTTTGAGCTCTCTTTCTGCTTTTACAGAGCGTTGCTCGCATGCGGATAAGATGTTCCCGGCCGTTGCCATACGATCTAATTCTTCATCCGCGCCAAGGCCAGAGTGTGTTTTATTGATAATTTTCTTAAGCACTCTATGTACGATCAAGTCAGGATACCGTCTGATGGGTGAGGTGAAATGAGTATAACAATCAAATGCTAAACCAAAATGACCTGCATTTTCTTCAGAATACTGGGCCTGTTTCATTGAACGTAAAATTAAAATACTTAAAATATGCTCTTCAGGTTTATCCCGTACGAACTCAAGCATTTTCATAAGATTTTTTTGTGTCATCCCAGTACCAAAACGAACGCGTAAACCCCAGTTGTGTGCCATTACTTCAAGGTTTTTAAGTGCATCTGCAAAGGGTTCTTCATGAATACGGTAAAGTGAGGGCTTGCCTGATTTTGCAATAAATTTTGCAACAGCAACATTTGCCATCAACATTAATTCTTCAATTAATCGGTGTGCAAATAGTCGATCACCACGAACAACATCTGTGGGAACACCTGTGGCATCAATTAATATTTGTGATTCAGGAATATCAAGATCAAGACTTCCCTCGTGAAATCGCTTCTTCATTAAAATGCGCGCGATATCGGCCATAAGCCTAAGCTCTGGCAGTACATCGAGGTATTTAGGATTATCAAAACCGTTTACCATATCTTCAACTTCGCCGTAAATCAGGCGGTGATGACTCATGAACACAGCTTCGTAAAAATCTGAATCAACAACGTTTCCTGAAAAATCTAATTTCATTTCGGCAACAAGAGCAAGGCGTGGAATGTGCGGGTTAAGTGAGCAAAGGCCGTTTGAGAGTTTTTCTGGAAGCATGGGCACAACCATATCAGGAAAATAAACACTCGTGCCGCGTTCATAAGCATCGCGATCAAGTGGTGTGCCTTCTTTTACGTAATGGCTAACATCAGCAATTGCAACCCAAACACGAAAACCTGAACCGTCTTTTTCAGCGTAAACAGCGTCGTCAAAATCTCGCGCTGTTGCGCCGTCAATTGTTACGAATTTTTTACTGCGAAGATCTTTACGCCCTTGCCAATCACTTTCACTCACTTCATTAGGAATCTGATCTACTTGTTTTAAATTCATGGGCGAAAATTCAACAGGTATATGATGATTGTATAGTACTTGTTTTGTATCAAGGAGTGGGTCACCGTGAGTTCCTAAGATCTCCACTACTTCACCGTTAAAACCTTCAGAAGAATCAGGGTAATCAGAAATTTTAACGACGACTAATTGGCCCTCTTGAGCATTTTTTGTTAACTCTGAGCGAATTTTGAGATCGTGCCCCCAGGCTTTACTATCATCGATGATGACGCCTGAACCTTCAAAGCCAGTTTTATGAAATTTGCCCACAATTTGGGTCATTGCTCGAGAGAGTATCTGTTTAACTTCGCCTGAAAAACGACCGTCATTTTCGCGAAAGCTTTCAGCTTCTACGCGATCACCGCTCATAATGCCTAGCATGGTTTTACGGGGGAGATAGACGTCTACAAGCTCTTTGTCGTCGGGAATGAGAAAGCCAAAGCCATCGGCATTTCTTTTAACGAATCCTGTTACAGTTGAATTTTTGTTGCCACGTCCACGGTGTTTTTTCATTTATCTTTGTTTTAGAATTTTGTATGCCAATTGTCTATGGAAACTCTCACAGTTGTTGCCGCTATAATTGAATATAAGCACCGCTACCTGATCTTAAGGCGGGCTGCCTCTAAAGATAACCCGGGTTTATGGGAGTTTCCAGGGGGGAAGCTACAAAATGGCGAATCACTGCAGCAAGCCATCGAGCGTGAGATTTTTGAGGAATTAAACGTAAAAGCAACGGCTGGCTCCTTGAGGGGCTCATGCGACACCCTCGTTGATAACAAAATAATCCGGCTTATTGGCATTGATGTAGTTATTGAGAATGAACCAACTGAGTTTCGAGATCACTCAGAACTTAAATGGGCAAGTTGGGATGAGTTATCCACTTATCCACTCACATTACCTGATTTGGGCTTACTTCAATATTTGCAATCAAATGGGTTTCGCGAATCAGAACTGTCGAAATTAAATGTCAGCAGTTGCGCTAAATTTTATGGAATAATGTACGCCGTTGTCGGTGTTTTCATGAGTGCGTTTATCTTGGTGACTCCGTCATCAATGTCGGGGTTTTTATCTTTTACACAAAAAATGATTATCGTGGGGTTCATGCCCTTTTTTAATTTTTTTATTGGAGCAGTCTTAGGGGTTTTACTGGCTGTGACTTATAATATTTTTGCATCGATCTTTGGTGGACTTAAAATGAGGCTAAAATGAATTATTGGATATTAAAATCAGAACCTGAAACGTATTCATTTCAAGATTTAATAAAAGATAAAAAAGCATGTTGGGATGGTGTTCGAAACTATCAAGCTCGTAATAATTTAAGAAAAGCTGCAGTCGGGGATCTTGCCATCATTTATCACAGTGGTGATGACCGCGCAGCAGTCGGTATTGCTAAAGTAAGTCGAGCAGCATATCAAGATGCCAAAACAAAAGACGACTGGTCAGCAATTGATCTAGTGCCTGTAAAAGAATTTAAAACCCCTGTGAGTTTGGCGCAGATGAAGGCTGATAAAGTTTTAAAAGTGATGTCTTTGGTAAAACAATCACGGCTTTCGGTGTGTCCACTCAATGAGATTGAATATAAGCGATTATTAGTGTTAGGTTTTTAAATCTTTTGCCCGGGTGGCGAAACTGGCAGACGCACGTGGTTCAGGTCCACGCGCCCGCAAGGGTGTGCAGGTTCAAATCCTGTCCCGGGCACCACCACGCCAAGTATATGGCGATCCAATATACTGCTTCAAAAAAATGGCATTTACAGCAAACTCTATAATCTCCAACTCATCAAACAAGCCACTCATTGATTCTGAGTAGACAATCTGTCCATACGTTGTTTCAACTCTTGTAATTGCGCCATGAGGCCATTGTACCACTCACGCTCTTGCAACTCGACATAGGCGAGGTGTTTATCTAAAGTATCTATCTTCCAATCCATAACCTCCTCAACACCTGACATTGAGTCTTCCCATTGTCCGATTGCTAGAGGCCTTGAATTCAATTTTTCACTTACAGATTTGGCCCCCAAATAAGCTCCAAATCCAATAGCCGGAACATATTTTAAAACGGTTACGGTACGTGTACCCACGATTCCCGCTTTAACTAGCCAAGCTAACCGCATCATCGTCAGTTCCCACAAAACAATACTTACTGCCGTACCACCAATTAATTTTGGCAAGAACCATTGATATGCGGTATCCGCATTTTGAGCTGCATAACTTCGCATTTTGGTTCCAAGCTCATATACTGATGTTAGACCGCGGGTACCGGAAATAACTTTGAGCGTTTGCCTAAAAGAATTGTACTCTACATTGAGTGTTTCAAGCCATAAAGTGCGATTACTTGAACTACAGTTGACGGCATTTCCCGTTACAAAATCAATTCCACCTTCGGCTCCAGATTGCGCCAATCCAATTAATAAACTAAATGATCCAAATAATGTATCGAGATGACTTTGAAAAATACCATTATCATCTTTAAAGTTATTCTTTGAAAGATTTTGCAAAGTGTCGGTGATGTTTACACGAATTTTTCGCAATGCTTGAAAATAGCGATTGCATTCTGGAGTCGTAATATTTTTTGGTTGTTCTGATAATTTCTGGTTTGCTTCTATGGAATTATAATATTCTAATATAGAATTATTTTTTAGCTGAGAACTATCTTGTTTCTTAGTACCAAATAAAAGAAGTTGCTGAAAGTTCTTAAGTTCAGTCAATGACACTTCAGCAGCGTTTGCTTTAAGCGAAACACTTAATTGAAAAAAGAGGGCCATGGATAAAGCCACAACCCTCAATAAACGATATTTATTTTTTTGGAACATCAAGATTTGCATTTTTAGGCTCTATATCATTAAGACTTGGTATTTGAGATGTAACAACCTTTGCAGCACCAGCTCCTGCGACACCACCAATTACACTACCAAAACTCAGACGGATAGCCCCGCCAATTAAATCAGCTAATATACCGAATCCAAGATCACCGGAACTTCTGTAGCCGTCGCTTCCAGCCTTACTTAAAATAGCAGCACTACCAACAGCACCAACTACGCCGCCAGCAACAATGATTGCTGTTTTGATTTTGGAATTACGGTTTTCACTCTTAACAGCAGTATTCGCCATAATATCGCGAAGTTCATAAAGCTTTACTCTTTCTCTATCTGTAAGTGAAGATGATATTTCGAAAACTTGTTTTTGAAGTTCGCGAAGATTCGAAGCAGCATTTTTAGAATCCGCGGTAATTATTTGTTCAGCTAATGCTTCAGCAGATATTTTTTCTGTGAGATAATTTGTTAAAAGCTGTTTAACACCAGAACTTTGAATTTGATTATCAGCGGCCAAGACAACGCTTGAAATACCCATGGTATTCATAATAAAAACAACCGCCACTAATTTGATTCCAAATTTTCTAACCTGAATTTTCATATAACCTCCATAAAAAATACAATTCCACATTTATGTTATGCAAGAGATGCTAAATGGTTTTTCACACTCTTTTTGTTACATTCTCTCGTCACTTTGTAATTGAATTTAACCAAGTCATTGAAAGCTTTGGATTTTAAGTGTTTATAATATTGCCATCTATAGGCGCCATTTTAAAGCCTTTAGAAAAAAACGAGCCATAGACATTACCTAACTGGTTGCTATCGTTTGGTTTATAACAACAAAACGTGTCACTATATGCAAACTCAAAAGTCCTACTGGACCGAATGCTACTACACTAAAATCACCGCACTCCAAACTTTTAGAAAAAGAACTCGGAAAGGTAACGAGCATTTATGATCGTGCTGCACTTATTCGCGCTACCACAATCTTTAAGACCAAAATATTGTTCTCAGATAAATCATTTGCTTTCGTTAAGTAATATCGAGAAAGTAAAAATGTTACTTATATGCTTGGAATACCCTCAAGAAAAAATAGCTAGTCCTCCATTTTCTTTAGATAATGTTGAAGTTTATTGCCTATACTATAAATATTTTGAAATCAAAGCTACAGAACGCGTAGAAGACACATTTCTTCCATCGATGAATTTAAAATATTTTGACGTTCAAGTTTATGAAACTGTATATTGGATTGTGAAGCTTGCGAGATGACTAATTTAATGGAAAAAGTCAGATCGGATCGCGTTCAGCCAAATTTGAGGTTGAGCGTTTTTTTCGCTAACCGCGTAGACCCTCATAATCCGCGACAATAAATTTCTCTATATCACCGTCCAGGAAATCCACCTCTTACGCCACATCTCCAAGTTCAACGCTCGTTCCCTGCGTATTGGTGATGAACAGAGACACCATAAAAAAAGGAGGTGTAAATAGGTTAATCAATCCAACTCCAATAAACAGTTCACTAGAGTACCAAATGCCTGGCTCCAAAATTGCACTTTTTAGTAGGCAACTAGCGGAAGGTATCACTAATACTTTGTATTCTATTTGTTTTTCAAACCTTGCAGGCCGGAGATTTTGAAAAATGCAGTCCTGAGCAGACTGAGTCTTTACTAGCCCTTGAAAAACAGGCTGCCCTAAAAATTGTTGAAATAAAGTCTGATTTGTTGGTTAGAGCATCCCAGATTAGCGATCGAAGTAAAAAAAGCCAGAAGCTGATACTTGGTTGGGTGAAAAACGCAAACGAAGTCCTAGATTGTGTGGCCACAAAATTAGGAACAACGACTTACATTTGCGGCGACGAGAAGGGTCTAGTCTGTTCTCGAGCTTACGCAGGGCTTTCACCAGCTGGCCTTCCATTTTTTTTAGCTAGAAAAGTTGAATTCTGTGGTGATCATTTTTGGGAATTGAACAATACAGAAAGACTGTCAACCCTGGTTCATGAGCTGAGTCACAAATGCGGAACTACAGATAATCTTTCTTTCAGGCGTTTTGGTGAGGGTAATCCTCCCTACAACGGATCACTATCAGATTGGCCACAGATTGCCGATAGCTACGGTTATTTTGTGAGAGAAGGCGTATGTTTGCCATATGTCGATTGCAAATATTAAAAAAAATAAAATAGTGTGTCGGTATAGAAATAGAACTTGGTACTTTGACAAATGATTTTATATCTTCGTCAGCCTATAAAAGCGGATGCTATACGGTCTGGCAAGTGGGTGGATCGTAGGCAAGCTGGTAACGAATGCTTGTCTTAATGA
>JAWXAT010000025.1 GCA_034439615.1 Oligoflexia bacterium
CAATCTGAGAAATATACCAGCACATTACTTTTCGCAATCTGAGAAATATACCAGCACATTACTTTTCGCAATCTGAGAAATATACCAGCACATTACTTTGTGATATTAATTCATCACCTGTGTCCCCTGGTGAAATACCATTCGCCAACTCTTACCATTATACTTCCAAATTGAGCTGCGTAATGATCCAGTCTCTTTTAGATTTAAATTTTGTCATTATTAATTGACATCGCTACTATTTTTAAATAAATACATGATAATGAAGAGTCAAAAACAATTAGGCTTTGAGTTTTTAGCTGACCGCAATATCAAACACTTTGGCGGAGCATATCTAAAAAACTCAAATCCAAAGTCAGCTAGGCCACTCTCCACCAAAAGGTGTATGCATCTTGTAATGCGCTCTTCTTACGCCAAAGGCCCCTACTCTCTTCTCAAAAAAAACCGAGAGATTCAGAACATCATCAACACTCAAGGCAAAGCTTTTGGTGTGAAGGTGTATCGTCAAGCTAACGGAGGCAATCATCTTCACTTGATAATATTGCCTCGTTCACGGCAGGCCTTTATTGGCTTTGTAAGAGCTATTTCAGGGCTTATCGCACGAGCTGCACTGGACACACAACGCGGCCGTCCTTTATTTGGAAAAAAGAGAAGTAGTCACATGTTTGGAATTTCCAAAGTAAGTTCAGGAGGTCGATCAGAAGGAAATTCTACTGGATTCTGGGACAAACGGCCCTTCACTCGCATTATTGAATGGGGACGTGAATTTAAAACGGTGAGTAACTATCTTTTGCAAAACACTCTGGAGGCTTTGGGTTTTATTGCCTATCAACCAAGACAGCATAGATTTAAATCCGCGGAGTCCACAGCTTAGCTGTACTAATCGACGGCTTAGATTTTACAACGCCTCAGACATTTTATCGACGGCTTAGATTTTACAACATCTCAGACCTCTGAACTCTATTTACAATGTCTCGGTATTTTACAGCGACTTACAAAGTGTCAGCCTGGGGATTAATGTTTAGCCGCCTTCAGCTTTGGCGAGGGGATCTTCTTTTTTCATTACTGCAAAGTTAATTTCAGAAGCGCCGGCTTCGGTGATGGTGAACATGAGTTTTTTGATTGTTAAGAAATCCATCTCACGATCGGCTTGAACAGTTACTTTTTTAAAGCTCTCTAAAGCAGTATTTGCAGCTGGTTTTCCAGCGCCGGGCATAGCTTGTTTGAAATTCGTGCCAAAATTTTTCTTTGCATCAGCCTCATCTTGTTTCAAAAGTGCCGCTAATTTTTCTCTTAAAACGGGAATCATCCACTCTGATGAATTTTTAACTTCGTCTAAAGTTGCCACAACAGTTTTATCTAGAACCACTTCTTTATCAGTAAGCGTAACAACGTGTGCGGGTTTTAGTTCTTTGATCTGCTCAGCCTTTGGAAGTTTAACTTCTTTAGGAATATAAATAATTTCACCTGTACTGCTGTAATGCTGCAATAAAAAGATAACTAAAATGGTGAAGATATCCACCATCGATGTGAGACTAAGCTCAACCATGACATTGCGCTTAGCACCTTGTGAATTATATCTTCCTCTGCGATCTCGAAGTCCTGGTACTTGAATTGGCATTGTCGTTTTTCCTTATTTCACACCTTGAGTCGAAATTGCGATCTCAGGGAAACCCGCGATCATGAATGCATCCATGCCGCGAATAAGTTCATTGTACTTAATGTCATCAAGTAGACTGATAATGCCGTCAGTTTTATCAGGGTATTTTCCCTTAATACTCTTGAGTTGAGTAACAAGGGCGGCTTGATCCCAATCCACGCCAACTTTTGGTATTCTTAATGACTGTTTACCAACGCTCACGATGTAACCGGATTCTGTGACATCGATTTTGAGTTGCACTTGCTCTCGAGGGGGTTGCTCGACTTGGCCAGTGTCATTTTTCTTGGCGTAGATTGAACTTCCGATTTGGATCATACTTACTTGAGTCCAAACTGCGGAGATCAGCAAAAAGCAAATAGCCGTGCTCATAAGATCTATGAACGGAACAAGGTTTAACTCCATGTTCGTTTGACGTTTATTACCTTTTCGTGGTCCATCTGAGTACATGAGTTTTCCTTTTAGTCTTTAATCTTGTCACGATTTGCGACGACCAAATTCATCATGTTCATGCTGCTTTCGTTCATGTCATTGATGATTCGCTCTGTGCGCTTTTGAAAGTATCCGTAAAACAAGAGTGCAGGAATTGCGACGATCAAACCAAAAGCTGTACAGTTCATTGCTTCAGCGATACCTGAAGACAGTAGCGCTGCTTTTTGTGCTGGATCTGCGTTACTTACAGCTCTAAATGATGTGATCAAACCTGAGATCGTACCAAGGAGACCGAGCAAAGTTGCTACGTTAGAAAACAGAGCTAAGAAAGACGTCCATCCATCAAGTGCTGGATTTTCTTTGAGTGCTGCTCCATCCATTGCCACTTGAACTTCTTCGTCGGGCCGTTTGTTAAGTACTTGAACCAAACCCGCTTTGAGCACGTTGGTTAACGGAGCTTTGCGAGAGTCGCAGAAAGTAATGGCTTGTCTGATATCCCCTCTGAGAATCATCCCAAAAAGTTTTTCATTAAAGTCTTCCTTGTCTACTGCTAATCGGCTCAACGCCATAAAGCGCTCGAGCACAATGAATATTACAAACACCATGACGATAGCGATCGGGATCATTCCCCAACCTCCGCCCTGGAAGGCCTGTATGAGTACGTTTCCTGCTTCTGCTGTTGGTGTAGGCTGCATGATGCTTCCCCCTGATGGTTCTAAATTGTTCTACTCTTGAGCCTGAAAAACAAACGGATAACTAACATCAGCTATCTGATTGGCTGGAGGCTCAGGAAATTTCCAAGTTCTTAAACGCGCCACTGCGCAATTTTCTACTTCTGATGAATTCATTGTGGTGGCCTTAATACCCGCTTCTAAAACATTGCCACCGGGACCAATCGACCAACGGATCGTAATTTTTCCGTAGAGACTTGGTTCCTTGTTCAAACCTTTTTCATAACAAGCTTGAATTTGTTTTAAGTTTGCCTTTACAACTCGTCTGATAGCTTCTTTATCAATGCCGGGTGAGAATGTTGCTTCATCACCGCCAGGTAATACTGTTGCGTTTTTCTTCGCACCTAAATTTCCAGTACCGTAACCTGAAACGCCTCCACCTCGGCCTTTTGTATTCACTCCTGAAATACCGACAGTTGCTGTACCTTGCCCACCTGCTCCGGTTTCTCTTAAACCCGCTCCGGGTGTAATACCTGCTCCCGCCGCTTCAGCTCCTTCACCAGTTGCTGATTTACTAAGACCCGCGACATTTCCTGAACCTTGAAATGCTTTACTTAATTGATCTTGCACACCCTTTGTTCCAAACACGCTGAGTACACCAGTTTTACTTACATCTTTAGCTGCTGATTTTGCACCCGTGTCAGCACTTTTTCCGGCTTGGATTTTTTGTATGCCTTTGCTTTTTCCTGCTTTGTCAGTGGTAGGAATTTTTTTGGTACTTTGACTCTTATTGGGTTTTGCATCTTGTGATGCGCCCTCTTCTCCACGCTCTGTGGCTACTTCTTTATCTTTGATTGCTTCTTGAGCTGTTTTTGCTGATGGCTCTGTTATTTCAGACAAATCAGACACTGGGCGCTTATAGAAAAATTGGGCTTTGCGTGGAGGAATCGTTTCTTCCTCTTCTTTTTCTGGAAGTGCTGGTGCGTAAATGAATGCGTAAAAAATAAAAAGTGCCATGCCCATGAGCCCAACAACGAGGCCCGTGAGCTGATTCACACTGATATCTATAAGCGGAGCAATTCTAGAAAGGGGCGCACTACCAACATAACGAATAATAAGTTGCACACCTTCGCCAAAACTGATTTTGATCACCTCACCTTGTTGAAGCGTGTATGTGTAACCAGTTCCGGCACTTGCCATAGAGCCACCGCGGCGTAACTCATCAAATGTTTTTGTTGAATTATCTTTAGAGACCTCACCGGTCATATCGGCAGTAAGAATTACCGTAGCACTTCCCTCAATTTTTAATATGGGATGAGAAAGTCTTACTGAGCCAAAAATGGGAAGAACGATATTATTTTTTGGATGTGATCCAATTTGAACAATTTGTTTTTTATCAAAATGATAGGTGTCGATGACACGGTCTTTCCATGCAAGAACAACTTCGACAACATTACCACTACTAGATTTGGTTGTTTCATTAATGCGCGCATTTGACGGTGGAGCGAATGTTCCCTTAGGAGGTTGGCGCACAGTTGTTGAACCAATAGTTGCCATGCCAGGGCTTGCAGCTGGCCGTGGAGCTGGTCTTGTTGGCTGATGTTTTGGTAGTTCTTTGGGAAGTTCACTTGGCTTTGTAAAGATAGGTTGTGATTTATTTGCCTCGTAGGCAGGCGACGAAGCTGAAGAAGTTTTTTTAGGTTTAGGTACACCAACATGAAACTCTAAAGTGAAATCACCAATTTGAAATTCAGAACCACTTTCAATATATGTATCGACGATACGTTGGCCGTTAATGAAGGTTCCGGATTGACTTCCGAGATCACAGAGATGGTATTTGCCGGATTCACGCTCTTCGAGCATGGCGTGAATGGGTGAAATACTGGCATCATTGATTGCGAGATTAATATCACCTTCTCGCCCAATTACAACTTGTTGATTTGTGAATTGCTTCACTTCAACGAGTTTGCCATTTTTGAAAATGCGAATAAGAAGTGGTTGCTTGATGTCTGTCATTTCGCTTTCTCAATATCTTCCGCTGTTTTGCTCATTTCAGGTACGAAATTCTCTCTGAGCTTTATGAGTTTGCCAAAATTAAATTGTTTCTTCTGTAGCAGATAAAAGAGCTCTGGTTTTTTCACTTCGCCTTGCACGAGCTGATCTTCGAAATCTACGTTTGTGCGTTTTTGTTTTTGAGCTGGAGAGTTTTGAGCCAAAGCAAGTTCTGCCTGCCACACAAGTAAAGTGAGACCGAACGTAATTGCTAACAACCAGTGAAATGTCTTGATTGCAAGACTCTTCAATCGGAAGACTCCTTTTCCGTACTGCTCTTCGAAGCAGTTTCGGCCTTCTTGGCCAGCTGATTTACCTTGTCCAGTATAGCAGAGTCATTAGAAGCTAAACGTATTTTGTTCAAAAATTTCAAAGCTTTCTTTGGGCGATTCATATGCTCGACCAATAGCACTGAATAATTGAGTAGGACTGTTGAATTGTTTTCATCTTTAGCCACCGCTCTTTCATAGGTGTCGATGGCTTGTTCAAATTTTCCAGTATGGGTGAGGGCGATGCCCAAGTTATTAAGTGTATCTAGACTTTTGTCGCCGTTATCAACTGCAGCTTGAAGTTCTATTGCTGCATTTGGATAATTTCTATTTTGCAAATAGATGTTACCCAGATTTGCATGAGCAGCGCGGTTGGTTCCGTCGATTTCAACAGCTCGCTTAAATCGACTCAATGCAGAACGCAAATTGTCTGTGCGAAATTCAACAAGCCCCAAATTGTTTAATACCGAAGTGTTATTAGGATCTTTCGCTAAAACCTTATTAAAAAGTAGCCGCGCTAAATCGTAACGCCCTTGTTCAATGGCCATAATGCCAAGAGCATTGATTACTTTTAGATCATTGGGATTAATTGCCAGAATTTCTGCCGCCACTTCTTGAGCTACGCGATAATTTTTAGAGAGCCTCGCATCATTAAATTTTTTGTAATATTCAGCCATTGTGCTTTGGGGCACCGGAGCTTTTTCAGAATTTTCGCTCAATTCTGGAGATGAAGGGGCATCATCTTCGTCATCTTCATCACCACTTTGATTTGCCACAGATTTTGATGTATCAGTTTCTTTTTTTGCGCCACTTGAACAGCCGAACAGAGAAAGAGTGAGCGCGCATGAGAGAAGAATCACTAAGTATTTTATCACATAATCCCCATGTCATCTGACTTGTTGCCATGAAACATGATTTCTTTTGGCGCTGAATACCGATCAGGCTGGTATTCTCCCATCTTGCTCAATGACAGTTTAGTCCATTTATTATAAAAATTTATTTCAAAACTTTTATTGATGGCAGCTGTATAATTCTCAACAGCCTTTTGTTTTAACGGCTCAGCAACACCATCAATACCTTTTTTGTACGCGCCTTCTTCTTCTTTATTAAGGCCCGCTGGAATTGCTGTATTCCAAACAGCTTTACTCATGTGCTCATAGGCTTGACCAAGACGAGTAAGTGAGGCGATTACCATATTGCCCTCATCGTACTTAATAACTTCAGCTAAATGTGTGCTGAGTTTTGTAAGGAGTCCTAGTTTTTCTTTAATGGCCTGACCCTGTTTTTGCGGATTAGCCGGAATTCGAATTGAAACAAAGTCGTTATAGACACGCTCTGTAAGCCTAAACTTTGCTTCAGCTGCCCAAACTTGACCTGCACCCTTACTTTTCTCTGAAAGTGCATGCCCCACAGCGACAGTACGTTGATAGCCTTTTTCAGCTTCTGGAATTTTATTTAATTTAAAATTGATATCAGCAATTTTAAAATTTGCTTCAACAACTTTTTCAGGGTCATTTCCGCCTTCTTTAAGATAGCGCTCATAACCCGCTTGAGCTAGCTTTAGGCGATTTAATTTTTCATTAATACTAGCAATAGTAAAAAGTGCTAAAGTGCGATCACGTCGTCGACTTTTTTCATAATATTTTTCATAGTTAACAATAGCACGACCAAATTCTTTCTGACCTTCCCAGAAAATAGCAGAGTTGTGGTAGAGATCAGGCGTCACTTTATCATTGGGGTTTTCCTTGGCGTATTTTTCATACTGAACCGCAGCTTTTTCATATTGAGCTGTTTGTTCATAAAGTTTCCCCAAGAGTAAAATACTTTTTTGATAAAGTTTTTCATTCCCCTTTGACGGAGTTCGACCCGCACGGGAATAAAAACCAATAGCTTGAGGAATTTTATGCGCTCGTTCATAGTTTACACCGGCGTTAAATATCGCAGAGAACGCCAAGGAGCTCTTAGGATTATTACGAGCAAACTCTGCAAACGAGTTAGCACTTGCCTCGTAGTTCTTTGCAACTTCAAGATCTTGTGCTTTTTTGAAACTAACTTTTTCTACAACATCTTTAACATCAGCAGTAAAACCTTGTTGCGCGAGATCTTTATTACGAATGAGCTGATTCCCCTCTCGCGCTAAACCGTCATAATCTTTGCGTAAATTATAAATATCTAAAATGAGATTTGCAGAATAAACAGCAAATGGTGTTCGAGGATGTTGAGCAACAACCAACTTAAAGTTTTTCAATGCATCGTCGAGATGATTATAAGAATAATGCAATCTACCCACTTTAAACTTAACATCGACAACCTTGTCACCCTTAGGAAAAGTCGTTATGTAATATTCGGCAGCACTAACAAATGCATTTTCTATTTCTCCAAAAGGTACAGACTCAAGTGAGTTCCCAACGATTTGCTTCACTTGTTCATCAGACTTCAAACTTTTTTCAAGAGAAAGGAGTGAGTTAAGTACGGCTGGTTGGAAATATTTCCCCCGTGGATCTTTTTCTGCAACAATGCGGTATTGTTTTCCAGCATTATCAAAATCACCCAATGCAAAAAGTAATTCTGCATAGAAGAAATGCATTTCAGTGCTTTTTACTCCTTCAGTAAACTTATTTAAATATAATTGATAAGCTTCTTTAACCAAGTGCATGTCTTGTTTACGCTGGCTATTTTGCGCATTTCGGTGCAATTGAAGTGTGTAATTTCTTAAAGCCATTTCACGAAGAATATTTGAATCTTCAATCAACTTTGGATTGTTTGCGTTTGCACGCCCCCAAGTACTATCGACACTATATCGATCTACCCAGTTATAAAGTTCATCACGATAGACTTTTTGGTTCTTGCTCGTCGCAAAGTTTGTGACGATTTGATATTGATAATCAAATGCTTTAGGAGCAATAGGATTATGTTCTAGAAGTTGTTTGAATACAAATTGAGCTTGTTCTTTACGACCCGTATCACTGTAAAGATAAGCTAATTTTTCAAGCATGATCCAAACAGCTTTTTCTCCACCGAGTTGATAAAAATACTGCCTTGAACTCTGATAATTTCCTACATCGACATAAAATAGTACCGCGTCTTTTAGCGCTTCACTACCAAGTCGAATTTTACTTACGGCACGACGCCCTTCAACTTTCTCTAGATCAGTAGGCGCTCGGCTTTGCTTGATAACTTGCTCAAGAGTCTTTAAACCTTGCCCGACACGGCCCATACGGTATTGACACCAAGCGATTTTATAATTTGCAAATGTGTATAACCTGGCTCGTGGATTTTTTAAAAGATCAGTGTAAGATTTTAATGCATCAGCCCATTTGTCATTATCAAAATAGTATTCACCCAGAGCAAAATAGGCCTCACTTACGTAGGAAGAATTTGGATATTCTTTTGTAAGTCGTTGATAAAAGCCAACGCCTTTTTTAATTTGATCCATTTCCATGTGATTGTAGCCCAAGAAAAATAAAGCCTGGTCAACCTTTGGATCATTGGGGAAATCTCTTAAAAACCATTCGTAAAGTTTAATTGCCTTTAAATTGTAATCTCGTGAAGGAGTTAAATTCAGTCGTGGTTTACTAATCTTTTTTGCTAAATAGGCATTGAGTTGTTCATCATAGGTCTTTTGAATACGATATTCGATGTATTTAGCTTTCTCGACGTATAACTCGGCAAGCCTTAACCAGAGTTCACCGCGGTTTTTACTTTTAGCGTATTTTCGCGTGAGCTTATACAGCTCGTTTATACCTTGATCAGTAATTTGTTCTAAACGCTCATCGTCACTTCCGGCTTCTTTAAAGAGCTCACTACTTTTTGGAGGCTTGACTTCAAATAGTGGCATATTTGAAGTATTTGTTTTTTGCACATCAGGCAAAGCTAAGGTTTGTTTTTTGATACTGAGATTTTGTGCACCTCGACTTTTTGTATCAATATCTTCTAGCATATCCCCAACAGTTTTTTTCTTTGCTGGTAAAGATTTTGTAACCTTTGCGGCTTTACCAACTGACTTCTTTGATTTATTAACTTTTGCAAACAGCGAGGGAGACGCTGTGAGCACTGCTGTTAAAACTAGTAATTTTAGAAAAGTGGATTTCATTTCTTACTCACAACCTTGCGTTCCTAGAAAGTGATAATTCCCAATTTCATCGAGCCAGTACTCACCACGAAATGGCCAATACTCATAACCATTTTGAATATAAAAATCGCGATCCTTGTTATCATCTACTTGGCTACTCACAAGACCTTTGCCTTGGATTTTCTTTTTTAATTGTTCTTTTTTGCCATTAATCATTTCGTATCGTGCAAAATTATATTGCTCAAAAAGATCTGACAATTCCTGTCGCATAGAAACCATATGTGACCTTGCGATCTCGCCAGCTAGTTTCACACTTGTATTTATGCGACCTTTTAGAAGTTCGTTTGCATAAATTCCAACAGCAGAACGTCTCCAGCTAACAGGCATCTTATTTGCGATGTCTTGTTCTGCTCTTATTTTTACAATGTAGGCATAGATATGTTTAAAATCACCTTCGCGTACGATATCTCGTGAAACCAAGAATGGAACCTTCAATGCCTTACGAGCAGCAGGGTCACCTTTTAGTTGATCAAAATTCTTAATCACACGCTCTACTTCATTGAAATAACTTATTGGATCAGTATTTCCTTGCGTGAAATCTTCCAAGCCATTTTGTACAGGTTGGTAGATTTTTTCAAACAGGCCTAAGGTTTTTTCCATTTCATCATATCGACAGATATAGAGATAAACGATTCCACGTAACAAAATTGATTCAGGTAAATAGTAGTCTTCATAAAAAGGTGAGTGCAGTGAATGAAGATTACTTAATACTGATCTAAATTGTGCCGCACGCATATGTGCCCAACTAGATTCAAAAAGTGCATCATGCCACAAGACAGTGTCACGGGGAATTTTTCGGTATATATCAATAGCTTGATCCCATTTATGAGATTGATAATAAATGCGCGCCATACCCATTAGCCCGGCAACACGATCAGTATCAGTGATGCCTTTGTCCGCGCGATTAGCTACTAAATTAGAAAACGATTTTAATGCACCATTTAAATCATTTTGCTTAACGTATGAAAGCCCTTCTAGATACTTTGCTTTTGGATAAAAAGCTGAGCTTGCAGGAACGCGCGAAAAATTATCCGCTGCTTTATCCCATTGATTTTTGCGTTGATAATATTCACCAAACCTAAAACGCAGCATGTCTTGACTGGCAACTGGAAATTCATCGATATTTACTTTGCTAATTGCATAGTTCAATAATGTGTCATCGTTAAGTGCGTCAGCAGCAAGAGAAAGTTTTTGCAATGATTGTTTCATATAACGACTATCTGCATTTCGAATCACGTCAACAAATTGAAAAGCGGCAACCTGGTACATTCCCATTTCGTAGAGCATGAGACCCAAAACATATTTGATGCGCATTCTTTGTGATACAAAACGAGGGTCACGAGTCATTTTAAAAAGGCGACTACTAGCAGTGGCATAATCTGGAGGATCAAGCTTTGTTAATGCCAAGGCATTTTTAAGTTCTTGCTCTGCTTGTGCTGATAGTGAGGGCGTTTCAGAAACCTGAGCTGATTTGGGCGCAACATTTGAAGGCCTAGGTTTATTTGTTTGGCGAACGCGATTATCTGGAATAAATTTTTTCTTTTTCTGAGCATACCCAACACCGCCAGAAGCCATGCAACAGATCAGAGTTAACAAAAACCATTTTTTCGTAAAAGTTTTTTTAAGGCGCTTCATCGATATTTCGCTCCTGGAAAGAAGAAACTCATGCCTATCGTTCCATGAAGGTTTGTGAATGTGCCACTTGGCCTACTTGTTACTGATGTATCTGATTTGTATGCAAACCAACTGATATCCCATCTAAAAGCAAGCCACTGAGTAATGGCAAAAAGCTGGCCAGCACCTAAATGCAACGTTGGAGGTTGTGTACCTTGATTTGTTCCAGTTACACCTCCACCTAATAAAAAGTAGAGATCAAAGGGAACAATCTTTGTATTTGTGAATCCAACTTTTCCGTATATAGGTGACCACTTGAAATCTAAACCATAATAAGAAGTAGGCGTTGCAAGAGCTGCCGTACCAACAAATCGTTCACTGTTAAGTTCGCTTGTAACTGTTTTTGAAGTAGTACTAAAACCAGTCGCAAGGGCTTCAACACCGTAATGCTCATTGAAGTGATAACCAAATCTTCCACCGAAAACAATGTTGTTAAAAAAAGCATCGTTCATTACAAGACCAAAATTTGGAAAAAATTCAAAACGCTTTGTTTTTGGCAAAAACCTTTTATTAATAACCGCAATATCACTAAACGGAGCCAATGTACCAAGCCCCGAAAGTTCAGCACGCTTGCGTGGTTGATTTGTCGCAGGTGTTACAGGTATTGGTGTTGCCGCAGGCATTGCATCTAGCTCTGATTTAATTTCTGATTCATCTGGAGGTGCTGGCTCAAGTGAATTAGGAGCAGGTGACCAAGAAGGATTTGGGTTTACTGGAACACTTGGATCAAAAGGAATTTCTTGCGCCCACGCACTCATACTGAGTGCGCTCACTAGCACGAGTGAAAAAATAAACTCTCTTGATAATACCTTTATCACTTTAACCATCCTTGGCTAAAAATGCTCTGTACTTATGCGCACATACTTAAAGAGACGGTAAAAAGTAAACCGCTCCAACTGTTAATAGAACGTTCACAAAATTTGTTTTTTGCACTGTTCGTAATACTACGTCTTCTTGTTGATAAAACAATGTTCTTATATCTGCTTTAATACCAAAATTACGCGTGAAGAAAAATCTTTGGCTTAATCCCAACGAGAAACTTACACTGCTATCAGATTGTACATTTGAAGCAACTCCCATGAGCCCCACTCCTGCAAGACCAGCGATGGTGAGATTCATGACTCGTTGTTTTGTAATGCTGATTTTTCCGTAATAGGGAGTAAATTCATATTCCAAAAGACCCAAGAATTTTGGCGCTGGCGCACGCTCAAATGGAATTTCGTTGCCCGCAGAAACGGTAGATTGTAATTGGCCAACATAATTTGTGCGTCCAGAAATAAAGTATGCGCCTAAAAGACCGATGCCATGCATTTCGCTAAAATGATAATTTAATGTCACACCAAGCGGATAACTGTTAAACCAAGGGTCATTGAGTGTCGCTCCACTAAAACCACCTAATTCAAAACGAGATTTCATGGGCGATAGACGCTTTTTCACAGCCTCTGGTTGGTCAAAGATTGGCGTAACACTCTCACGCGCCAACTCTTCTTCTGGAAATTCGATGACCTCAGACCTTGCAACAATAGAGATGATATTCATAGCGAAAACAACAGCAAGGATCAGCTTCATTTGCGGCTCCTTGTTTTAGCTGTTGTTTTTTTAATAGGTGTGACTTTTGAAAGTGCACCGAAATCTAAAATAAGATCTACAATTTCTCTTACAGCGCCGTAGCCACCTTCAATTTTAGTCACATAGTGAGCTGCTTTTTTTACTTTTGCCACGGCATTAGGAACCGTTGCCGCAAAGCCAACTTGTTCAAGTATTGGTATGTCAAAAATTTCATCGCCGATATAAGCAATCTCTTCTTTTTTAAATCCAGTATTTTGAAGTATCTCTTTGAAAGGGCCAGTTTTATCTGCGAACTCTAAATAAAAATGTTTAATATTGAGAAAGCTCATCCGCTGGATGACGTCATCAGATTTACCACCAGAAATAACGCCCACTTCGTAGCCCGCATCCATGAGTAGTTTCATTCCCACGCCGTCCTTGACATGAAAAAATCGGCGCCATTTACCATCATCACTTATCCATAAACGCCCATCGGTGAGAACACCATCTACATCACAAATGAGCATCCGGACTTTTTTAAGTCTCTGTTGAAGGTGGCGCATACAAATAATATTGTGTCAAAGATAGACGATAAATACTAGTAATCCCACAAACTTCTCGCGAGTTCTCGACAGACGTCGAGGTCTAGTTACGAGGTTGAGATTCGATCAATAACCCCTCAGTTTGCCAAAGTAGCTTGAGTTTACTTTTATCAATAATGACATGTTTTTTAATATCAGAATGCAATCTTGTGAGAAGCTCATAAGCCGTAAATGTGTCACCTAGCTTAAGATACAGGAGCGCTAAATTGTGCCGAAAAATAAATGTATGTTCTAAATTACTAGAAAGCCTCAATCCCTCATAAAGATACTTAATACCTAGTTTTGGATTATAATAACCGCCCGATTGAGTAACTGAATGCACATTTGCTAAAATGCCAAAGGTGTTTTGAACGACTATAGGTGAGTCGTTTAAGGTCATCGCGATTTTTAAATGCTCAACTGCTTCGTCAAATCTCAATTCATCTATATATGCATTTGCCAAATTATTTCGCGCTTGACGACTTAAAGGATAAACCTCGACTACACGTTCCCATAACGTCATATCTGATTTCCATATGCGACTATAAGAATAACTAAAAAATGGAAGGCTCAATAAAAAAACAATCCCCACACAACGTGCAGTCGCTAGGCCATATTTCCATCGAGGAGCTATGTCTCTGATGAGCATTAAGAATAAAACAGTAAAGCCCACAATGGGAATATAAAGATACCTATCGTTGATGTAATTTGAGCGAGGTAATAATTGTAAGACAGGTAGTAAAAAACAACTTACAAAGCCTATAAAAATTAAATAAGTTTTATCTCGAGTTTTACGCCATACATAATACACACAACCCAAAAGCAAAATAACTAGAAGTACCGTAAAAACAGAGAGAAAATTAAATGTGTATGGCGGATAAATAATGGAATACCCAATCGGGTAAAGTAGTGCCTTCACATACAGGCCAATGAGATTTAAAACCACCACAGGCAAATGTAAGAGGCGTTCACCATCAAATAGTTTTGATAAAGTTATTTGATCAAATGCACGAATACGAACGATAAAAAACAAGACGGAAATTATTATGAACCCGCTGTACTTTTTTATAAGTTCATTGATCGTAGTTTTTTGCGTCAAGCATTCAATAAGCATGAAATAAAAAGGCAGTAAAATTCCAACAGATTTGCATAACAATGAAACCAAATAAAATAACCCCGAGAGGATTAAATTTTTATTTTTTACCTCAAAGTTAAGTAAATATTTTGCATGAAAAACAAGGGCTAACCAAATAAACACTCCAGCCAAAAGTGAGTTCCTATTGCTTGCCCACATCAACACTTCTGTTTGCACAGGGTGAACTGCAAATACAAAACAAATAATATAGCGCCAGCTTCGAAGCAAAGAAAGTTGCTTTAAAAAATAAAACACCAAGTAGATGTTCAATAGATGTAAAATAAAATTAATAGAGTGAGTGGCAACTGGGTTTATACCAAAAAACTTCACATCAAACCAAAGAGACATTAATGTTAAGGGTAGATAGTCTCTGTAATAATTCTGGGTGAAAACTGTTGTCAGCATCTCATAGAAAGAAAACTTTAAAATTTCATTATTCGTAATAAGTTCAAGATCATCATAGTTAAACCAACCAACATTAAAAACTTGGATATATGTAATGGTGGTAACTAAAAATAGCACATAAAGAAACACACCATCTTGATACTGTCTCAAGAATTCAAACCAAGACCTTCTTTGGTTTGGCCCCATATTGTATTTAACGAACCCGAGCTTTGAGAATATCTTGAAGATGCAGAAGCCCAACGGGCTTATTGCCTTGATTTTTTGATTTATCAATTACAAATAACGTTTGAATTGCAAATTGTTCCATTAAAAATAAAGCGCGCTCTGCCATTTCGTTAGCATCAACAATTTTAGGATTTTTACCCATGATATCTTGAGCCATCTCATTTAGCGGATTAATACTTTTATCAAGACGGCGGCGTAAATCTCCGTCAGTGATTGTACCAATCAAAGCTCCGTCACTATCAACAACGCCGCAAACTCCGCGCACTTCTTTTGCTGTCATTTTTGAAATTACTTCTTTCATTTTAGTATCAGGAGTCACCACAGAAACAGCTTCTCCAGAGTGCATCAAATCACTCACACGGGTGAGTAACCTTCGCCCTAAACTTCCCCCCGGGTGAAACTGTGCAAAGTCTTCTTTTTTAAATCCACGTTTAGTCAAAACAGCAACCGCAAGGGCATCACCCATAGCAAGGGTTGCCGTTGTGCTGGCCGTGGGAGCTAAACCCAAGGGGCATGCTTCTTCTTTAACCGATACATCAAGAGAAATATCACTAGCTAAAGCGAGTGTAGATTTTTTGTTTCCCGTTAACGAAATGAGACGCAAACCCTTACGCTTTGCAAATTCAATGAGGTCATGCATTTCATCTGTTTCACCACCATATGATAATGCCAACACAACATCATTTTGAGATACGACTCCAAGATCTCCATGAGAAGTTTCAGCAGGATGAACAAATATGGCGGGTGTACCGGTTGATGATAAAGTCGATGCGATCTTACGTGCGATTTGCCCTGATTTACCCATCCCAGTGACGACGACTTTCCCGTTGCAATCTATGAGCATGCCAACAGCTTCATCGAATTTATTATCTAATTTATTTTTGAGATCTAAGATGGCTTGAGCTTCAATATCAAATACGCGCTTAGCTTCACCAATCAACGACATTTTAATTCCTCATTCGTGCTGAATAAAACTCTCGAGCTTTTTTCTTTGTGGAAGAATCTTTATCTGCTTTAACTTTTTTCTGAGTTTTTACCACTGAAACCTTTGTTGCCACTTTAGGTGAACGCCTCTTATTAAGACTTTGGTTAAGTGCGGCTTCAACAAAATGTGTAAATAGCGGATGAGGTGTCATGGGCTTTGATTTAAACTCCGGATGAAACTGACAACCTACAAACCATGGATGATCTTTGAGTTCAATAATTTCAACAAGATCTCGCTCTTGGCAAATACCAGAAAGTTGCATACCAAATTTCTTTAAAATTTCACGATAACGATTATTAAATTCATAGCGATGGCGATGACGCTCGTGAATCACTTCATTACCATAGACTTTTTTAGCCAATGTCCCCGCACCCAAATGACATGCATAACTGCCTAATCGCATGGTGCCACCTTTTTGCGTCACCTTGCGTTGCTCGTTCATAATGTCAATGACACAATTACGTGAACCTTTACCACCAGTAACAAATTCACGACTAGTAGCATCGACGATGCCAGCAATATGTCGGGCATATTCTATGACAGCAAGTTGCATTCCAAAACAAATACCAAAAAATGGAATATTATTCTCACGCGCAAATTGAATGGCAAGAATTTTTCCTTCAGCACCACGTTCACCAAATCCACCGGGTACCAAAACACCGTGCACTTGAGACAAAACTTCTTTTACCGATTGCTCAGTGAGATTTTCTGAATCAACATACACAAGTTCAATTTTTGAATTATTGGCAATACCACCATGAATCAATGCTTCATTAAGTGATTTATAACTCTCTTTAAGATCAACGTATTTACCAACAATACCTATACGAACAATATGGGCTGGGTTTTTAATGATTTTAACCATTTTTTCCCATGACCCGAGATTAATAGGCTCAAGCGGTAATTGAAGTCGTTTAATTACAAGTTCATCTAATTTTTGCGCATGAAGCATTAGTGGCACTTCATAAATAGTTGCAGCATCTGCAGCCGAAATAACGGCTTCAGGTTTTACGTTACAAAAAAGTCCAATCTTTGATTTTAATTCTGAAGGAATTGGTTTTTCACTTCGACATATAAGAAAATCTGGCTGAATACCAATGCTACGCATTTCTTTTACAGAATGCTGAGTCGGTTTACTTTTTAGTTCTCCAGCCGCCGCAATGAAAGGCACAAGTGTTACGTGTAAAAAAATAACATTTTCAAATCCACAATCAACACGCATCTGTCTTATCGCTTCTAAGAACGGAAGACTTTCGATATCACCAATGGTTCCACCGATTTCAACAATAGAAACCTCGGCACCTTGTGATGTTTCATAAATGTATTGTTTAATTTCATCAGTAACATGTGGAATAACTTGAACTGTTCCACCCAAATAATCCCCACGACGCTCTTTACTAATTACGGAATCATAAATTTGCCCGGTGGTATAATTATTTGCGCGCGTCACTTTCACATGGGTGAAGCGTTCATAATGGCCCAAATCTAGATCTGTCTCAGCGCCATCATCGGTGACAAACACTTCGCCATGTTGAAGTGGCGACATGGTACCGGGATCAACGTTAATATAGGGATCAAATTTCATCATGGAAAGTTTAAGTCCGCGCGCTTCTAAAAGAGCACCAAGACTTGCAGCACAAAGACCTTTGCCGATAGAAGAAACAACGCCGCCAGTAACAAAAATATATTTTTGCACCATGCGAGCGCGTTTAGTTGAATGTTCACTTCGGTTTGATTTCTTTTTCTTAGGTGTTTTGCTCACCGAGTGCTCCCTTTGCGAGTTTTAAGAATTTCTTCTACGCGTATCACATCTTCCGGCGTATCTACACCCCAAGAGTCGTATTGCGTTAATATGACTCTGATTGTAGCCCCCAGCCACAGCGCTCGTAATTGCTCAAGCCCTTCAGCCAACTCTAACGCTACCGGTTTTTGTTTACAAAATCTTCCTAAAAATTCTTTTGTATAACCATAAAAACCAATATGTTTTAGGCAAGCATAAGCATCGAGATTTCCTGGTATTCGCGAATGAGGTATAGGAAATCGGCTAAAATAAAGCGCGTTATTATTTTGCCCAAGAACTATCTTTGCCACGGTGGGATTATTAAGCTCCTCGTCATTTTTAAGGGGTCTAGCTAAAGTTGCCATTTCAATAGATTTATCTGTAAAAGCACCCGCGAGTGCATCTAACTCAAGACCCGTTAAAAGGGGCTCATCTCCTTGAATATTAATAACCACATCACAATCTACACTTTTAATGGCAGCCCAAATGCGATCGCTACCTGTAGGAAGACTTGAATCGGTCATCACAGCTTTTACGCCACATTTTTCTGAAAGTTTGGCTATGCGCTCATCATCTGTTGCAACTAAAAGCTCATTTATTTTCAGTGATTTTTTTGCTCCGTCAATAACCCATTCAAGTAAAGGTTTTCCTAAAATGGGTTTTAAGGGCTTACCCTCTAAACGTGTAGAACCGTAGCGTGCGGGAATCACGCCTATGATTTTCATTCTTTGATCCAGTTCTTAAAAATAAAGTCTTCGAGTTCACGAACACCATCATTTTTTAAAGCAGAAACGGGGTAAAAAAAGCTTTTGTCTTGTTTTGAGGTATTGATCCATTGTTGATAGAGTTTTTTTGATTCGCCATGACCCAATTTATCTAACTTAGTAAGTACAGTGAGCATATGAAGATTACGTTTATTTGCTAACTCAAAAACTTTCGATTCGTCTTCTTGCCAATCACGGCGCATATCGCAAATAAGTAGCAACCCTATGAGGTTTGTCCGGACATCAAAAAAATCTTGGATCATCTTCGCCCACATCTTACGTTCGGTCAGATCTCGGGCGGCGTACCCATACCCCGGTAAATCCACCAATCGGTAGCGTTCTCCCACATCAAAAAAATTAATGAGCCTTGTTTTTCCAGGAGTCTTACTGATTTTAGCTACCTTATGACCACCGCACATTGCATTGAGGAGACTACTTTTGCCCGCATTGGAACGTCCGACCAAAGCGATCTCTGGACGGTCTCCGACCGGATAATCCTCCGGCAAAACTGCACTTTTTAAATACTGAGCTAATGGCATAACCACTGAACATTACTACGAGAAATATTTTGTTACAACCGCAAGAAGCCTTGCCCGGGTAACTAGTTTTAAATGGATTTAAAGCCATCTCAAGCAGGCATGGTTCCTGTAATAGGCAAATGAACAATCAATTTCTAGCTGTATGGAGACAAGACCACTATGGAACACCAAACTATCAATATTTCTGATTTATTTCCCCAAACCTCAACTCAAGCGTATCTGACACCCACTCCCCAAGGGGCCCCTATATTAATTGATGGAATTATCGTTATTGGCCGCGATTCTGAAGTGGATTATCAAATCAATGACCCACACATTAGCTCAAAGCACTGCCAAATTGAAAAACGCCCTTACGGCTTTTATATCCGAGACCTTAAAAGTCGAAATGGGGTACATGTGAACGGAATCCGTATCATCGAAGGCCAACTACTTGATGGCGCGCGTATTACCCTAGGGGCTAGTGAATTTATATTTCAAACCAAAAAACCTGTATCAAACAATTCTCCCTTTCATTCAAAAAACTCCGAGTGGTCAGCTAAGTTACAGTCACTCCAACAAATCTCAAAAACCGGACTCCCCGTTTTTCTTCAAGGCGAAAGCGGTACAGGCAAAGAAGTATTAGCCAATCTGATTCATAATTATAGCGAGCGAAAAGATGAACCCTTCATTAGTGTAAACTGCAGTGCCCTCACAGAAAGTCTCGTTGAAAGCGAACTTTTTGGGCATGTTAAAGGAAGTTTCACCGGCGCTACAGGTGATCGTAAGGGGGCCTTTGAGGCCGCACGGGGCGGAACCTTGTTCTTAGATGAAATCGGTGATCTTCCACTTTCTTTACAGCCAAAACTTTTAAGAGCATTAGAGAATAGTGAAGTTAAACCTGTGGGCAGTGATCGCGTGCTTAAAACTGATGTGCGGATCATCACGGCAACTCATAAAAACCTAGAACAAATGGTTTCTGAAAATCTTTTTCGTGCAGATTTATATTTTAGAATTCATGTCATCAGACTCAGTATTCCCGCATTAAAAGATCGCATGGAAGATTTCGAAGATTTACTTTACTCTTTTTGCAAAGAGCGTCGAGTACGTTTTTCAGTTAACGCTATTGAAAAATTAAAAAAACATTCTTGGCCCGGAAATATTCGAGAACTTAAAAATTCAGTTAATCGAGCTCAAGCATTGTACCCACAAAGTTTTGTAGAAGAAGAACATATACGCAACCTTGTAGATGTTCCGATTACCTCAATTGAACCTAAAAAATTATTTAAAGGAGTTTCACAAAAAGCTTCGGGGATGCCGATGCTAAAAGAAATTGAATGTGAAGTGATCAAAGCAAGACTCATTGCTAATCACGGAAATCAAAGAAAGACCGCTCAAGAATTAGGACTCCCCAAGAGCACTCTCCATGATCGTATCAGGCATTATGAGATTGATGTGAGGTCACTTTTGAATATTGAGGCTTTTAAAAAAGATACGCCGAACACGGCCTTTATTCAAGATTCGATTAAGCCCAGCACGTAATCGTACTTTTAGTCTTAATTTTCCTTGAGCACTTTCTATTTCTTCAAAAGTAATTTGCTCAACAATACGTTCGATAAGATCTTTTATCTCTACTTCGCGATCATGAATTTCTATGGCGCAATCTTGATTTGAAGCCTCAAGATAAAGTTCAAAAACAATCATTGGTGAATAGCGAGGTGAGGGCGGTTTTAAATTCGCCATGATTCGAGGGAGAAGCACGGTATACTCAGGGTGCTTGAGCGGACTCTCAAGATCTTCCCCGGAATCATCTTCCGGAAGAAGTTGAATTTCTTGAGCCACCTCTGAGAAACTTCTTAAGAACGGATCTTTTACTTCGTCAGATCTTGTGTTTACAATAATGTCACTAACGAGAAAACAAAACGCACTAATCAAAACTAAAAATACTACGAACTTTAAATAGGCCGTTAAAGAATAACTGCGAAGTTTCTCAATAAATTCCCTAAGCGCTTCAATCCATTTATAAATAAATGGCGATAATGCACCTGGAATTGCCAGCAGTACATTCTTAGGTGGGATCGTCTTCATTAAAAGCAGTTCTTTAATGAGTTGACGCCCCAAAATTAAGGGCAAGGCTAGAGATGCTCTGAGAAAGCCCATAAAAACATTAAAAAAAGATTTACCAGTGGGAGTACTTTTTGACTCAACATCAACATCAACTTCCACTTCGGCTTCACTTAAGGCATCTACAATGCTAGCACTGAGCTCGTCATCTTCATCGTCTGAAGCATCATCTTTATCACCCTTGAGGTAATCAGCACTGATTGAAATTGATTCCAAGTTCAGAGGAGCATCGATTTTACTAATTTCACTTTTAATGTCTGCAAGGCTTGATTGAAAAGTCGAATCCAGTTGATTAAGAAGATCATCTACATCTTGAAGGCTGATATCCTCGACTTTTTTATCTCCAGTTTGCGTCGCAGCACCAACCTTTTCAGTTACAACAGAAGTCCCAGGAGATGATTCATTTTTTTTCGGCTTAATCTGACCAATGTCAAAGGTCGGATTCAACGCAACAGTACCATCAAGACGTGCATCTGTAGGCTCAGCAAGTTTTACTTGTTGATCTAGTTCTTTGGCCAGTGTGCGTTCAAGCTCCTTGAGCTTCGCTTTAGCCGATTCATTATCTTTCTCATCAGTATTGTCGCTTGCCACGAAGTATTTCCTTCTTCTTTAGTGTAAGAAAGTTATTCAGTTTTTCGCAAACCTTTCCGAAAAAAATAATGAGTGAATAGCGCATTTCACAGTTTATATGCGCATAAGGAGATTTGATATGATTCGAATTTGGGCAGTACTTGGAACATTAACGTCTAGTCTTTTGATTTCAAGCTGCGCATTATTGGAAACAGATCAACCTGCAATGTCTGGTGACGATGATTACTCGACTTATGCCGCGCAAAAAAATGGCACATTAGATGCCTTAGATGAACTAGGCCTTTCTCCTTCAAAAAGCCTTTCAGGTGATGAACGTGACGCTCTAGAAAAACGCATGAAACTAAAACGCCTTGAGCGAAGCCTGGTCTCTGCAAAAGAAAGAGAACAATATTATAATTTTCGCCCGTATCTCGACAGCGATGAAGAACGTATGGCTTTTTTGAGTCTACCAAGTACTGATGCACGCGATCGATACGCAATGCAGCGCGGTATATATTTCAGAACTAATAAATTTGCTCCCGCCGTAAAAGAAGCTGTTTCAAAAAGCGACATTATATTAGGCATGACTAAAGAAGCGGTTATTGAAAGTTGGGGAGAACCCGAGGCTGTTGAAGTTGCAGGAAGCCAACTTTATGGTAACGAACGTTGGAAATTCACGGAATATATTTCAACACCAGAAGGTTATCAACGTGAAGAACGTGTGGTGATTTTTGAAAGTGGTAAAGTTGTAGGTTGGCAACGGTACTGATTTTTTCCTTAATGAGCGCTGCCCCAAGTTAGCCCCTGCCCGATTGATACTTTTAATGGCACATTAATTTTTGTAGCGTGTTCCATAACCTCTTTGATGAGTAATTGAATTTCATCAGCTTCAGTTTTTTGCACTTCAAAAACAAGCTCGTCATGTACTTGTAAAAGCATCTTAGCAGAAGTCTTTTTCATACTCAGAAGTTTTTCTTGTACTTGAATCATCGCGATTTTAATAATGTCAGCTGCCGCACCCTGAATGGGCATATTAATCGCAGCACGTTCGCCCATTTGCCTTAATCGACCATTTGAAGATTGTAACTCTGGATAATATCTTCGCCTTCCAAACATTGTTTCAACGTAACCTTTTTGTTTTCCCTGCTCTACAATCTCATGCATGTAACGCTGCACTCCTGGAAAGCGCTTGAAATATCTTTCTATAAAATCAGTGGCAACCTTTCTCTCAACCTTTAATCGTTCAGCTAAACCAAAATCACTCATACCATAAGCAATACCAAAATTAATGGCTTTAGCTGTTCTCCGATGATCTAACGTAACTTCATCAAGCTTCACACCAAAAACTTCACTGGCAGTTGCTGTATGAATATCAAGATCTTCTTCAAATGCTTTAATAAGGGCCTGATCTTTTGTGATATGCGCTAAGATGCGAAGTTCAATCTGACTATAATCTGCAGAAATTAAAACACATCCTTGAGGAGCAATAAAACTTTCGCGAATTTTTTGCCCCCTTTCACTTCGAATGGGAATATTTTGTAAATTTGGATTATTTGAACTCAAGCGCCCCGTAGTTGTGAGTGCTTGATTATAGCTTGTATGAACTCGGTCAGTTTTAGGATCAACCAACCGTGGGAGCGCATCAACATAGGTTGAACGCAATTTTGTAATCTCTCGCCATTCAAGAATTTTTTCAGCTATTGGATGATGTGCGACTAGCGCATCTAGCACATCAGAATCAGTTGAGTAACCTGTTTTTGTTTTACGAATAACTGGAAGTTTTAGCCGATCAAATAAAACTTGACCCAATTGCTTAGGGCTTCCTACATTAAAATCATATCCTGCTGCTTCACAAATTTCTTTTTCAAGACTTTGCGCTTCTTTGAGCAGTTCTGCAGAAGATTCAGTAAGTCGTCCTACGTCGAGCATGATCCCCGATTTTTCCATACAATAGAGAATAGGCACTAATGGGTACTCGATATCAGCTAATACCTTTTGCATGGGCGAATCAGCCAATCGGGTTTCTAATATCAAACTAAGTCTTTGTGCATAATCTAGTCGCTCTTCAGGAAGTGCAAATTCGGGGAGATCTAGTTTAAGATATTTCTTAAGTAAGTCTTGAAACTCAAAAGGCCCTCCTTCGCCAACACAATATGCCTGAAGTAAAACATCATGATTAATGTGAGTGAAGTAGGTTTGAGTTAAACGTAATTGATGGGCTGCAGATTTAATATCAAACCCAGAGAGTTTAAAACTCTTAGCCCTTAAATGCTCATCAAGCCAATTCTTAATATCTTCAGTAGCTCCCTCAAAGCGAAATACATTACCACCCCATTGAAGGGCTGTACCTCTAGTTGTGACATCAAGCCAAACTTCTTTTGCATTTTCTTTTTTTAAATACTCATCAAGTTCTTTTACTTTTGAAGTCACAATTACATTTGAAGCAGGTCGTACCACCTTTCCAAGAGGCAAATCATCTAATGTATCTTTCACATCTGGCTTAGGGGCTGAAGTATTTTTTGCCGAAATTAAAGTTTCTGCATTTTCGCCTAACAATTTTGATAGTAGCGCTTTGAACTCTAATTCTTCTAAGAGCGGAATAAGTAAATCACGATTAACAGATTTTATTTTTAAATCATTGGGGTCACGATTTAGTTCTGTTTCGCAGTGAATGGTACAAAGTTTTTGTGAAAGATAGGCTTCTTTTTTCTGTGTTTTGAGCATTTCGCGAATACGATCATTTTTAATTTCATCAACATGCTCAAAAATTCCGTCTAGTGTTTTATATTCATTAAGTAGTTTTTGTGCACCCTTTGGGCCAATACCTTTTACACCCGGAACATTATCTGAGGCATCACCTATCAAGGCCAAATAATCAATAACTTGATTTGGATCCACACCCATTTTTGCTCGCACACCCGCTGAATCTAAAAACGCATCTTTTGATGGATCAAAAAGTCTGACACCAGGCTCAATGAGTTGAGAGAAATCTTTATCCCCACTGACAATAGTTACTTCAATTCCTTTACCCATACTTTTTTTAGTGAGAGTACCAATTATGTCATCTGCTTCAAAACCAGCTTTTTCAAAAGCTGGAATTGAAAGGGCATCAGCTAGTTTATGAATATAAGGAAATTGTTTAATTAAATCAGCAGGCGCTTCATCACGATTGGCTTTGTACTCAGGATAAATCTCTTCTCTAAACCCTGATTCCGGGCGATCAAGACAAAATGCAATTCCATCGGGCTTATGTTCTTTTAGAATTTTAGCGATGGCGGCCAAAAAACCATAAAGTGCATTAGTAGGCACACCTTTAGAGTTATTGAGCTGCCGAATGGCATAATAGGCCCTAAAAAAAAGCGAGCTAACATCGATTAGATAGAGTTTCTTCATTTCAGGGTTTAGATAGCAGTGTGTGAGAACTTAATCAATAGTTGGATCAAATGCGCGGAGGGTCGGCTCTTCTTCTCCATGAAAAATCTTTGCCTCAGGCTTAATCTCAACCCGTTTTTGATGCAATAGGGGTCGTGACATCTCGACTTGCTGATTTAATTGATTGAGTAATTTGCTGTAGGCATTAGCAGGAACATAAATCCCCTGCTCCCATTCACTAATAGTCTGCTGACGACACCCAAGTGCTTGGGCAAACTCTATTTGTGTGAGTTTAAGTTTAAGCCTAAGTTCTCGTACTGAGTCTTTGTTCCAGGTCATGAGTATATTGTGATTTTAATCGACAATATTTTGCAACACCAAAAACTATTTACGTCGACCCTTGTTCAGACGTTCTGTGTAACTTGAATGTTGGTCATAACTATTGGCACCAGAAGTAATGGGTTGATTCTCAACGATATTAGGATAATTTTCCTTAAAAACAATACTGCGGCTACGTACGTTTCCTTCAGAAATGCTTTCATTGTCCGCGAACACCAAGACTTGCACTTTTCCAAACTCATCGATAACACCTAAACCTTGAACCCAATTACTAGGGGCTGTGTTATAACCTATTCGTTTTTTGGTAGAAGTTCCAACAACTGCCGTGTCATTTATGACGTTAACTGTATGTGTGTGACCGGATGTGGATTTTCCAAATATTGCACGAAGTGCTTTTGGAGATACACTTTTACTTCCGCCAGCTCCCTCATGACCATGGGCTCCAGCTTGAACAGCACTTCCACGAGGACCAATTTTGAAATTTTCAGGTAAGAAAACAACACGTTTTGGATATTCAAGTCCAAATTTTTTCAAACCATATTCAACTGGATCTTCACCACGCAATGCTGCTGCAGCAAGCTCAACACCCAATGCATAATTAATAGGATCAGTTACATATCGAGCTTCACTGAGCCATCGATGAATCCACTCATTGTTGTGATTAGATTTTTTCATACCCACAACAACTCTGCTTGACAGACTATGGATTGCATTTATTTCTGTTGCACCAGCACGAAATTCTTTTGCTAAATCAAGTTCACCTTTTTTAAATCTCTCAGCTCTTGTTGTAATGCTTTTTTGTTCGTGATGACTGATAGAATGCATATCTAAAAAATCATTGGTTAAAACCATCTCGGGATCAAATTTACTAATGAGCTCTCCAAGATACTGCGCATAAATCGCATCATGCATACCAACGTGAGTATCACCTAATTCAATTGCTTTTATGATTAAACGCCGTGAGCCTTCAGCCGTATAAAACATACGTCCATCAGAAAAACCTTTGCCAGCCTCTGAGTAACTGACATTTCTAATGTGAAACTTAGCAAATTTTTGCCCTTTTAAAATTGCACCTGCACCATTTGTTTTTTCTACAATTAATGCTCCAAAAAAATGATCATTTTCCGTGAGCCAGGCAGTACGTTGACCAATGGGATGATCCCCTCGGTAGTAGGGCATTGTCAAAGAACCAGTCGTGTTAATCGAATGTGGATTAATATCGTTATCCGCAGTGTGGATAAATTTTCTCATCAAGATAGGAGCACCAACAATCTGTGATTGCCCGCGTTCTGCTAAAATATCAAGCCCCATAAGTGGATTACGCAATTTTGCCATAAGGGGAATGTTATTAATTCTAAGCTCTGGGCTTAAATCGATAGAATTAGTAACGATATGTACACCTGGAGTATCAAGTAAAAGCGGATCCAAGCCTTCGGTGATCATGGTAACTGGTAAAATTAAAATCTCAGCATCATTTTCTTTTGAATATCTTAAGAGTGCATCAAAAAATGATTTGTTAACCGGTGCCCCAGCAGCAACAGACACTACAATAAATCGGGTACGTGTCTTTAGTGCTTTTTGTAGCTTGTCACGTCTTTCTTTAGAGCGAAACATATCAGACATAACACGAATAAATGATGACGGTTTAGACTCACGAGAGTCTTTTTTGAGTTCTTCAAAATTTTCAAAAAGTCGACCTGACTTTACAAGGCTGCTCAGTATGTTTTCAGGTACTTCCATTGAAGAAGCTAAATCTTCAAACTTTGCTTCGACGCCAATTCTTTTACAAAGCTTTGCGTATTCAAAAATAATGTGATTGCGAAGCACTTCTTTTGCAGTTGAAGAATAATCTTTTACGTTAATCCAGGCGTATCGTTCTTTTATATCTTTTATTTCTTCTGCAAAAGATAAGGCATCAGCATGTTTGGCGTCGTATTTTTGCCCTTCCGTTGAAGAAACCTCTGCCAATGTTGTTTTACACGATGTGCTTAAACCAGATTTATCTTTTTTAACAACACCCGCTTGAACAGAAAGTGCAAAAGATAAGCTAAGAGCAATTAATAAAGTTTTCATCGAGATCTCCCACCAAGTTTCCCGAGGTTAATCTCGCAACTCATGATATCAAAATTTCCGTATGTCCCATTGTTGAGGAGTTCATAGAATTGAGGCTTTTGAGTGGTCTTAACTTCTGTATCATGACCTGAATTAAAAATAGCAACGCGTGGAGCATTGTGACTGAGTACCAGATTCTTTAATAATACTTCAGCTGCCTTGATCATCTCTTGGTTGTCATCGGCATAAACTAAAACCTGTTTATCAGGGCCAGGAGGTTTATTATTGATATCGATAGCTATGAGCTCAAGAAGTTTTGCTTTTTTTTCAACAGGTGTTTTTCCTAGATAGTCATACTTTGGATCACCAAGGCAGAAAATATTATCCATATCAGGAAGATTTTTAATGTACTTTTTTGTTTGTAAATATTGAAAAAATTCAAGCCATTCACGTTTTGTATGCCAACGCATTGTCACAAGTAGAAATCTTTTTGCTGTCTCTTCATTAGCCAGCATATGAATCATGTAATCCCAAAAAGGACCTTGCATGACTTTGGATTCTTTTTTAACTCGCTTTTCGCCCTCTTTAAAATCATCAAGTAAAACGTTTTCCCCACGCATCGAGGGGCGAAAATTCAAGTAAGAATCTGGGTCTCGGAGATAGTACCTACCTGGAAGTATTTTTGATCCGTCTTCAAGAGTAACTTCTAAATTTACAGCACCTGGTGTTTCTGCATCGAGAGCAAGATCATTTTTAATGCGCTCTAAATCAACGTTCGTTACAATGACTGAGTCAGGAAGTAATTGATGCTTCACCATCATACTTGGACGATCTTTGAGACGAAACAAAACACGACGACCTGGCATTGCCCCATTTTTTTTCCAACGATCTTCGAATAGATTTCCGTCAAAATCAGAAGCAACATAGATAATTAGTTTTTGTTCGGTAACTTGTTTAACCTTCTTAGCCGCAAAGACGTAAGAGGTTGATGCGATGGAACTGACTACAATAATAAGCAAAGCAATTGAGTTCATCATATAGTTTCTGCAAAGCAACTACGATGCCACAAAAACCATTTTCACGAGCATTCTTACGGGTTTATTGGCTATTTTATAAATGCTAATATTATAAGTAACTTACTATCATTTGAACGCACGTTTGAGGAGCTACAAAACCTAACACTATAAGTTTTAGCCTGACCAAATTCTTGTCAAAAAACCTATTTTAGGTATTTACGACATAATCTCATTGGGGACAGGAATTATGGTCGTAGTGGGGCAATTCCCACAACGGTCATAAGTAAAATTATGCAGACAAAATTTCTTCAATATCGAATTCCGGAAAAACTTTTTTTATAAGCACTAAGGTAGATAGTTGTGGATTTGCTGTGTCCGAAATTTCTAGTCGTTGATAACTATAAAGGTTTTTAAACCCCATTTTGTTGGCAACTTCTTTTTGTGTCATCTTGTGGCTTAATCGAAGATGCCTTAGATAAAAAGCAAAGGCAATTTGTGGGTTGACTGCAATAGATGTAATATTTTGACCACGCAAATTTCTTTTTGGAAGTGGCAGTAGAAGCTTTGAATCAGCAGGTTCGTCTAAATATAAATTAAGTGCTTCTTCCATATTTTTTTTAAGCTCTTCAATTGAATGAGCCTGTGTCATGCAGCCACTTAATTCAAGACATTCTGCCCAATAGCCTTTGCCCTCTTTATGGGTTTTAAAGTGGTATTTCATGCACTACTCCTAAGATCGAAGTCTCTTTAATAGTTTTTTCTCTAAACCTTTTTTGAGTTCTCTATGCATAGGTATAGTCTCGCGTTCATTTTCTTTACCTAAAAATATATGACTGCCTTTTTGACGGATAATTATCCACCCATGATTTACAAAAAGCTTTAACATCTCTTTCCCACTCATCGGCATGCGAGATGTTCTCTAAAAACTATAATACCAACTATAGTTGGTATTTGCAATATCTTGTTTCTCATAAAAGTTATTTATGCAGGCAGGCCAAACTGTTCGTTGCTAATTAACAGAGGCTTAAATGAAAATGTCCGAGATGACGGACACTCGCCGACATCCACGTAATCCAAAACAAGCAGCATTTTGTGACAACAATAAAAAAGGCTCCCATCATGGGAGCCTTTTTCAATTTTCTTATTAAGAAAAACTTAAACTGGCTGGCCTTTAACCACTACAACATTAGCGGCTTGTGGGCCACGCTCTGTCTCGAGCAATTCGAATTCTACTTGAGCTCCCTCAGGAAGGGTTTTGAATCCTTCACCATTGATGGCTGTATAATGTACGAATACATCTTTACCGCCTTCACGCTCAATAAAACCGAAGCCTTTGCTGTCGTTGAACCATTTAACTTTACCTGCTGCCATACTAATTACCCCTCCTAAAAAATTAACCTGAAGTCCAAGGTAGACGAACTGACTGGGAGGGTCAAGGAAGATTTTTCTTAATTCTTGTTAACCTAACGCGACGCAGTAGGTGTCTCTAAAATAGTATCATTCTCGAAGATGAAAACCAGTTCATCTTCTTTCACGAGATCTAATTTATCCCGTGCTTGTCGACCTATAAAGCCGTCAGAGTTCTTTGCTTGCTCAAGTCTTACTCGTAAATCAAGGCTTCGCTCTTTTAGCTCAGTGTATCGTTTCTGGAGTTTTAATTTTTCTCTTTTCAAACTCCACAGATCAATCAAAGTTCCCTCAGCCAAAAGGCTAGCAAACGCTATGATTAAAGCAAAAGTACCTATTTTAATAGGATGCTCAAATAGATTTTGAAACCAACGCATAGTACTCTTCATAAGAACTATAATGACATGGAATAAGTGCGTCAGAAAAGACCAGGATCATTCACTCTGCGATTCAATTAACTAAAAAAAACCCCAAACCAAGTTAGTAATAAACTACTGGTTTGGGGTTTCACTTTTCAAAAATATTCTTAATTAGCGTACTTGTTGATTGATCCAAGCAATTGCTGAATTTACTTTGCTGTAAATTCCAAATTTCATGGGCCGCGCGCAACCTGTTCCCCAACTCACAACACCCACCAATACATCTCTGCCACTGTTATGACGTACGAAAAGTGGTCCGCCACTATCACCTTGGCAAGAATCTTTTCCACCAGCATCAAGACCGGCACAAACCATACGATCTGTGATTTTTCCCGTATAACTTTTATTGCATTTAGCTGCAGAAACTAAAGGTATGGTGACTTTTTGCAGTTTATCCGCAAGCTGCCATGCACCTTCTTTTGTATAACCCCAACCTGAAGTAACCACTGCAAGCTGAGAACCTGGATTATCAGGAATAAGGAGTTCTTCGATGTTTAAATCAATAGGCCTAGCACTTGAAGGAGCGTTTAATTGCACTAACGCAAAATCATAATCTAATGTGCTGCTGTTGAATTTTGGATGAACAATAACCCTAACTGGAGTGAAAGCCTGACCTTCAGTCAATCTTGTTTGACTATGTAGACCAATATAGATTTTTTTTATTGTTGCACCCTTCGCACAGTGTGCAGCTGTTAATACCCAATCCTTTTTAATGAGAGATCCACCACAAAAATGACTTCCAGCATGGAGCGAGACCATAAACGGAAATTCACCCGGTCGCGCTTCCTCACCACCTACTATTTTTGGATTCTTCGTTGTTTTTACTGACTGGTTCGCATGAGCTTGAAAAACTACAACCATAGAAAGTATAAGTGTAATTAAATGCTTCATTGAGCCCCCCTTAAATTTACTTTTAAATCCCCGTCGTAAGTATTGCGCTTACTCAAAAAATTAAAAAGTAGATTTGGAATTTCTAGCCTTAAGACTAGAGACCGCAATAAAAAACGGGATCCATTTCTGGATCCCGTCATTAACTACATCACTAAATAACGATTAGAACTTAACTGTGGTTTGCAAATAAGCTTCGCCACCGTTAGCAACTGACAAAGGAACATACCCATCGTCAGGTAATTTTGTCATGTTGGGTTCTTCATATAAACCAACTGCAAGAGCAAAGTTGTCGCTAATTGCGTAGCTGAGCTCAGGGTTCATAATGATTTGATCTACGCGGCTAGGGGCTCGGTTTGTAGCTTCATCACCATGGACAGTTGTATTTTGAAAACCAGTTTCTAATGTGAAACCAAGTCGTTTTGTAAAGTTGTAGGTTAAATCAACCAATTGATACAAACGGAATTCTTTATTGAGTTTTCCGCATGATTTCAATTTGCTGTCACCACAACTCTTTGTTTGTAGTTCTGAAGTATTATATTGATTGAGGTAACTACGGCCAATCAACATAGCTTTTACTTCGAATTTACCGAACTCACGACCAAGACCTACAGTTACGCGTGTCTCACCAAGTTGACCGTTACGCTGAGAAATTTCACTTGTGGGAATATCGTAACGGAGTGATCCGTCAAGAATGATATCACCTTTTAAACGAGCGATTTGAGAGTGTCCTAAAATCAAATTAGTATTACCCATGTAACCTGAATACGGTTGCTCAGTACCTGCATCGTCTTGTCCACGATCGCGATCACCAAACCATGTGTGATTCACTTCAGGTTGAAGTGTGAGTGATACGTTATCTGTAAACGAGTATGTCAAACCGAAACGATCCCAAGCGCGAACTTCGCCGTCACCGTTTGGATTTTGACCTTCGATGTAATCTAAGTTCATAGCGTTGTAACTGCGGTATCTAAAACCGAAGGGGCTTTTCTTAACAGTCTTTTTAACTTCACCTGCTGAAGTTTTAACTGTCTGAGTAGGAGCTAAAACACCAGTTTTGCTTGTTGGAGCTGTTGGTGATTGTTGCTCACTGGCTTCTGTAGTGCTGGGAACTGGAATGTTCTCAGTAGCTTTTGGCTTTAAAATTTTGCCAGAAGCTTTTTGATTTTGAGCAACCCGAACAGGTGCTTTTGCTTTACGTGTGGAACGAGCCGGAGCTGTACCACTTTCGTTTGTTACGGTAACATTGGTTGTACTGTCATTGAGTGCAACAATGACTTTTCGAGTTGTCTTTGGAGCTGTATCTCCAACCTGTCCTACAACCACTACGGCCAGGGCAACTGCTATAACAACAGCGTTTTTCATTTACTATTCCTCCGCGGATCAATCCGCTAATTACGTGCAAATCCTCACACATCCATTTCGACTTAGTATAGGAGAGCAATGGATATGCCAGACTCGGGTAAAAATGTCTAAAAGAAAAATCTCGTATCGTTACATACAGTTATGAATTCAAACACACATAAAAAAGTCAAAACTAGAGCCATACCTGCACCGATTACCATGTAAAAAGAGCCGGAGTGGCACTAATCAAGACAGTTACCTACAAGTCATTAAGATTACTAGAAAACATCAATTGGTTCGATGAACTCAAAGAAAGTGAATGTTGAACTGCACACATACTATATAGATGCATACCGCAAATTGTCAGCTAGCGCCTAGAAGTTATGCAAAAGCGTTTTTACCCCAGTACTGAGCCTTTTGACCTAAATCTTCTTCAATACGAAGTAGCTGATTATATTTTGCTGTGCGCTCACCTCGACAAAGCGAGCCTGTTTTTATTTGCTGAGAACCCGTTGCTACTGCGAGATCTGCGATGGTTGAGTCTTCAGTTTCACCACTACGATGTGACATAATTGTTCGATACTTTGCTTTGTGAGCCATATTAATAGCATCTAAAGTTTCAGTCAGTGAACCAATCTGATTTACTTTCACTAAAATGGCGTTAGCTGTATTTGTCTCGATACCTTTTTTTAAACGTTTTGGATTTGTGACAAACAAATCATCACCGACAAGTTGAACGCGCGAACCTAATTGGGAAGTCAAATTCTTCCAACCATCCCAATCATCTTCAGCTAAACCATCTTCGATACTGACTAGGGGGAAATTTTGTGACCAAGAATTATAAATCTTAATCATCTCTACGCTATCAATTGTTCGATTTTCCCAGCGATAGGTTTTCTTTTCACCATCAAAAAATTCTGTTGCTGCAACATCGAGCGCTAAAAATACATCTGTACCTAATTTGTAACCAGCCATTTCAACAGCTTCTGCAACAAGCTCCAGTGCATGTAAATTTGATTTTAATTTCGGAGCAAAACCACCTTCATCACCAACTGCAGTTACAAGTCCTTGCTTTTTAAGATTACCTTTTAAAGTATGAAATATTTCAGTACCTACTCGTAAAGATTCAGAAAAACTTCCGCCAAATACGGGGGCGATCATGAATTCTTGAACATCAAGGCCATTATCGGCATGTGCACCGCCGTTAATAATATTCATTAATGGCACTGGAAGTTTAAAGGTCTTATTATTGCCGCCTAAATATTTATACAAAGGAACTTTAAGCGAATTGGCTTGTGCTTTTGCCACAGCAAGGCTCACACCTAAAATTGAATTTGCACCAAGGTTGTCTTTATTTTCGGTTCCATCAAGCTTAAGCATCAGTTCATCGATTTTTTGTTGCTCAGTCGCCTCTTGACCTAAAAGTATGGGCGTGATTTTTTCATTAACATTCATTACGGCTTTACGAACACCTTTTCCAAAATAACGAGTTTTATCACCATCTCTTAGTTCTAACGCTTCAAAGGCTCCGGTGGAAGCACCCGAGGGTACAGCTGCTCTACCCATTGATCCGTCATGAAGTATAACGTCTACTTCAACGGTGGGGTTCCCGCGGGAATCCAAAATTTCTCTCGCCCAAATTTTTGAAATCTTAGACATGTTGTGATCCTCCTTCGATGTGTAAATCATTAATTGGAAGTGTAACGATGAACCGACTACCTCTTCCCTTTTCACTTTTTACGTCAATGCGACCTTTATGCATTTCAACAATGCTTTGAGCAATACTCAATCCTAAACCAGTGCCTTTACCAACTTCTTTTGTTGTGAAAAAGGGTGTGAAGATTCGCCCCATCACCGTGTCATCCATACCTACGCCGTTATCGGCAATTTCTATAACCGCAAGATTGTCTTTATGCATAGTCTTCACTTCAATCACACCATTTTGCAAAATTGCATGAATTGCGTTACTGAGTAAATTCATAAAAACTTGGCTGATGCGCACTGGAAACACTTTAACGTGTACGGCTAAAGACAATTGTTTTTCAATTTTAATGCGTTGACCAAACTCATCACTAAAAACCTTTATCGCGCTTTCAATAATACTATTGATGTCGGTAGCGATCTTTTTTTCTTCGCGCCCCGTTTTAGGATGAGCAAGGCTTGAAAGATCTTTTACAATTTCTTTTACGCGGTTAAGCCCTTCACTTGCCTCGGTCAACATACTGGGCGTTTCTGTTATGACAAAATCAATATCTAGTCGTTCTTTAATTTCATGGAGCCAATCAGGTGCTGTTACGTCTCCTAACAGAAGTTTTCTTTCGAGTTCTAAAAAGTAAGTTTGAAGTCGGTGAAAATAATCATCAAAGCGGCCCAAATTACTCATAACAAATGAAAGTGGATTATTAATTTCGTGTGCCACACCCGCTGCTAATTGCGCAAGGCCCGTCATTTTTTCTGCATATATTTTTTCACGCACTTGGGTTTGAAGTTCGGTGCGAAGTCTTTCAAGCTCGAATTGTTGTTGCATGATGATGCGATTTTTTGCTTCGAGTTGACGCTCGTTAGATTCTAAAGTTGAAGTAAGATGTTGAATAAGTCTTGGGTTTAAAACTTGCCCAGGCTCAACATCAAAAAGACTTGGTTGGGCGGTATCCCAGCTGATCCACATTTCTTTTTTCATTTCGCTCCAGTCTGAAATAACTGGCGGGTGCCCCGTATAGCGCGGAAGATTTTCTAAAACCGTTCTTAAAAAATTAAAAATATGAGGCGCAACATCGCGATCGACTGGAAATTGAAAACGTACAAAAGAATCGCCCCGCTCGGTCTCTTTAAAATCTTCTAAGGGGGCTACGAAATAAGAAAAAAATCTTCCAAGATTTGAATAATAATCTTCAGGCGCTGACATCATTTTGAAAACGCTGTCTAAGGCTCCCCAAGTTTGATATTCAACAGCATGTGATGCGACAGTTTGAGCAATATTTGGATCAGAAAAAATGCGCGAAGCTTTTTCAAAAAGTTTTTCAACTTGGGGAATACTTAGCCAAAAATGAGGGTCACGCAGAAATTCTTCTGGTCCGTCAAAAATATCAAAAAGAGGCTCCTGAGACACACCAATGCGCTCAAAATGAATCAAAAGAGAATTTGTTATTTTGCAGCTAACCTGTGTGACCAATAATTACCCCGAAGGCTTAAACTTTGAGGTATTTATACGTCATTCGCTCAAGAGAGCAACGTTTTTAGGCAGCTCGTGGACGGTTAAATTTGTCTTTGTTAAAAGGAATACGGTTGTTTTCGATCTCATCTACAAAGGTGGGCACTTCGCCAGTTGGCAAAAGCCCTCCCGTTAAGCGCCCATCGGCTTCTCGCTTCATGGGGCTCATATGGTAAATATCAACAACGTTATAGGTTTTATCTGAATTTAAGCCGCGTACTTCAGAAATATGAGATATGCGACGACCCCCGTCTGAAAATCTAGAAATCTGAACGACAATTTGAACAGCTGAAGCAAGCTGACTACGGATTGCAAGCTCACTCACACGGGCGTCACCGCTCATAGCAAGGGTTTCAAGTCTCACCATTGAATCTGATGGATTATTCGCATGAACTGTTCCCAAGCAACCCTTGTGGCCTGTGTTCATGGCATTTATCAGTTCAATTGCTTCTGCTCCACGAACCTCACCCACGATAATGCGATCTGGTCTGAGCCTTAAACTACTTTTAAGCAGATCACTCATTGAAACAATGCCTTTACCCTGTTCATCCGCCATACGCGTCTCAAAATGTACGACATGCTCGTATTCAAGCATGAGCTCACTTGCGTCTTCGATGACGATTACACGCTGCCCCGGGGGTACACGGCTTGAAAGAAGTCCAAGTAATGTTGTTTTACCCGAACCCGTACCGCCGCTGACGATTATGTTTTTACCTAAAAACATGCAGATATCTAAAAATTGAGCGCTATCAATGGTGATTGCCCCAAATTTTATGTAATCAGGAAATGTCATTTTTGTTTTTGAAAATTTACGAATGCTCACAGTTGTGCCGTTACGAGCGCATGGAGGAAATACGGCATGGATACGTGACCCGTCAGGTAATCGCGCATCGAGTGTTGGCTTTTCATCATTAATTCGGCGCCCGACACTTTGTGCGATATTATGCACAGCAGCCTGAAGAGAATCTTCATCGTTAAATGCAGCTTCAACTTTTATGATCTTACCTTTTCGTTCAATGAAAATTTCTTTTGGACCATTGATCATGACTTCGGTAACGGTTTCGTCTTTGAGATAGGGCAAGATGGGGCCTAAAAAACTTTGAATGGCAGCTTCAAATACGCTCAGAGCAGTATCGCCTGACATATTACCTCACTCTGCTGCGGGAGTACGAACAACGGGTGCTGATGGAGTTCCACCAAAAATGACAAACTCGCCCTTTGAAGAAGTCTCAGGACAAATAAATTCAAACACACCCTCTTGCTGAGGATCGATATTAAAAGTTTTAATTTGTCCAAAATAAGTAGCATGGTGCTGGGCAAATCCATCAAGAATAAAACTTACGTTTTTCTTATCTTCATTCACATTAACAACGTGTGCTGTGTAGTGAAGACCTTTGCGAAGTCTAATATTTTTAGGAACAAAACCTCTGGTGGTATTTAAAATTACAAGTTCTTGACGATCAAAAAAACTGGGGTTCACAACTCTTTGTACAAGTGTGTCTAAACGTTTTTCTTTTTTAACTTCACCTGTGTGTGTTGTTTCTAAAGTGTAAGATGAATTATTTGATTGAGGCATTTCAACAGGGCGAGAACTGGGATATCGACTTACCGATTCTTCCGTAGGCGCTGATTTATTTCCACGTCTAGAAAAATCAACATCCCAAGCAGATGCTTGAGTTGGTAAGAGAACCAGCACTATGAGTAGACAAAAATTTTGCCAAACCATATTAATCCCTCTCAATGTATTGCTTCTGAACGCTGTTGGTAATTTGCAAGCTCTCTTGCTACTTCAACAACCAATGCATCCACAACTTCAGCAGGTAATCCTGCAATGTAATTTCTAATTTCAATAAGACTTTGGAGTTCATTGAGTTTTTTGATTGCAACACTCACGTCAGACCATTGTTCTTGAGTTTGTTTGTAAAGAACTTTCCAATCACGTTTGAGAATTGGCTCAACTCGTCCCATTTCATACAAGACTGTGAAAACGCGATCTAAATCTCCAGAAATGAAATCCATGACAAATCTCCCTAGTCAGTTCTTCTTCACCTTCCTTTCGGAAGATTATCTAAGGAGTTAAAGGAGTTGGGCCTAAACTAGTCCTTTGGAAAAAGAATCAATTAGCCTTTTGTGGAGTCGAGGTTTCTGGATTAACGCGGCCGGTTTTGGAGTCACGTGGGGGAAGAAGATAATAGCGAAAGCATGCGCCGATGATGTCTACCTTTCTTATCTCTTGATCTGGATCTAAGTCGGTAAATGATTTAGCACTCCACTCTTTTTCACATTCTTTGTAATTAAGCTCAGTGATTTTTTTGCCTTTGTTATTTTCATCAGTCACTCGTACTGCCTGAAGGCATTCATTAGGATCAAATAAATATTCGCGCTGACGAATAACAGGCATGTTATCGATTTCACCTTTTGTTAAAATATTAATTGCCAGTGGCCATTCGCATAAAACAATTGTCGCATCTTTTTTTCTACGAGAATTTGACCAACAAGTTCCACCCGTGCCGCCGACAACGTTCTTGGGAAACAAAATACTTCCGTTTTCAGCAATACCTTCATCAAGAAGTAATTCCCGTTTAAGTGTGCGCTTATTGCAAACCGTTCTTGAAGCCAACATGTTTGTTTGTTGGCTGATACGCAGCTGATTTTTAAGCCCTCGATTTTCTTCTCCAAGGCCTATAGCTTTATCTTTCATTTGATCAAAGGCCTTAAGAACATCTTCAACATCTTTTAAGACCTTGGGGTTTTCACAATTTTTCTTTTTAAGACAATTTTCTTTCCATGTGATTACTTTTCTCAAAGTGCGTTTAAGCCACGCTGTTGTAAAATCTTGTGGGTCACGAGGTTTGCCTGATGTTTTTGCATCAGCATGGTTGGCATAAAAGAACACCGAAGCATTTAGTGCTATTAAAATAACCAATAAAATACTTTGGCCCATTGCCAAATGTACACGGGTTCTCATGCACGTCTTTTCGGATTTTTAGGAGTAGAACTTTCGCTTATGTAGAACTTTCGCTTATCCACTTACATAAACTTCAATCCGAAAGTCTGGAATTAGAGCTGGATTTTCGTCTATCAAAGCTCTTACAAATTTCTCTCGTGCACAAAAAGCATAGAACCATCATCTTCAACAATAAATCGCCATTCTGGCATTTTTTCTAAAACACGGCTTAACGGAGGAGTACCATAATTTTTGGTCAACAAAATCGCTTCGATTTTAAAGCCATTCATAATTCGGTTAAAATCTTCAAGCGAGCGGCTGACGTAATAGAAATTGTCTCTAAAAAACTCATAGTCCGTCACTGCTTCATGAATAAAAACATTTCTTTTATGATTCCATTTCCAGGCTAAATACGACCCAATACCGTGAGAATTAAATATGTTTCCCTTAATATTTAGTTTTTCAATGGCATCTAATGTGACACTTGGATAATAACTTTCATTGATGCCTAAATAGATTTGATCAAGCGGTGGCACACGCCTGTAACCTTGAGTTGCGAGTAAACCTAAAACTGCCAAACATCCATAAAGTAAAACTGTTTGAGCACTTTTACTCCATTGCATTTGCAATTCTTTTTCCGATGCTAAATTCACACACAACAGACAAAGTAAAAATGATGACGACTCAAGAAAACGAACAGCCCACACGCCTAAGAACGTAAATAAAATAAAAAGCCCAGTCTCATATGAATATAATTTTCGAGGTGTTCTCATTAAAAGATAAAAACAAAAACTAACGAGGGTTAAAAAGAAAAATGTTTCTCGATTTGTGATCCAAACCGGATGCCAGAGAGAGAAATATTCAAAAATATGTTTTTTAAAAAGGCCTCCATCATTTTGCATAAACTCTATTGGCCACGTGATTCCATAAATACCTTTTGGGTTTATCAAACAGGCAAAAAATGAACCAACCACACTATACAAATAATACCTGTGTCGAATGAACAGCAGTGAAAAACCACATATGGCTAAACCCACCAAAAAACCTGGATGTAAATTCACCCAGATTAAAAAAACCAGAGGCAAAGCAAATGTTGTTTTTGAAAAACGAGACTGATTCAAAAATGTGATAATCAAAACAAGTGAAGTCAGTATATTTGAAAACAGTGAGGCTTTTTCATGAAGTCTTGAGGCTGAACTAAAAATCGCTAACAACAATAATACAAACACCAAGGGTGAGTGATATTTTTTAAGACGTGCAAACTTTAACGTGATCACCATCAATGCGAGAATACATAGAGTTTTAAAAATAATTATAAGTGGGTAACCGCCCGCCATGTAGATCGCATAAAAAATTAAAAATGTAAGCCATTCATGCAAAATGTCCCAATGGTATTGTGGAATTGAAAATAAAAAAGGATCAATCGTTGGCCACATGCCCGTAGCAAAATACTCACGCGCAATTGACAAGTAGATAAACAAATCATTTGTCATAATGGGAGCAAGACACAAAATGGTGAAGATGGCCCCCACCAATAGTGCAATTACCCAATATGTCTTTTGCATACTACAAAAGATTGGCTGCGAGCTCAGCAAGTTCTGAGCGCTCACCCTTAGATAGGGTCACATGAGCTGCGATGGCTTCGTTTTTAAAACGCTCAACCACATAGGCAAGTCCGTTGTTTGCAGAGTCAACATAGGGGTTATCGATTTGATAACAATCACCTGTGAGAACTACTTTGGTTCCGGATCCCGCTCGCGTAATAATAGTTTTGATTTCATGTGGTGTGAGATTTTGAGCTTCATCAACAATCAAATATTGATTAGGAATACTGCGACCGCGAATGTACGTAAGCGGTTCAATGTTGAGCATTCCTTGACTGATCAACTCTTGACAACGACCAGCAGCTCGCTTTTGACTCGTACCCGAACCTAAAAGATATTCGATGTTGTCAAAAACAGGTTGCATCCAGGGATTAAGTTTTTCTTCAACGTCACCTGGCAAATAACCAATATCTCGGCCCATCGGGAAAATTGGACGACTCACTAGAAGTCTGTGATATTTTCCTTCATCTAAAGTTTTTGAGAGACCTGCAGCTAGAGCTAATAATGTTTTTCCCGTACCAGCTTTTCCCACAAGTGAGACAAGCTTGATGTCATCATTGAGCAGACAATCGAGCGCAAAACTTTGCTCAACGTTACGGGGGAAAATTCCCCAAACATTATCGCTTGGCTTAATGAGCGGCACCGCAGCTTTTGTTAAACCATTGTATCTTGCGATGGCACTGTGATTCGGATTCGTGATGTCTTTAAAAATAATATATTGATTAGGAGTAATTGCTGGGTCGCTGATAGGCATTTGCTTTTCAGCATAAAAACTATCGATAGCGTCAGCGGCTACTTCATACTCTGTTACACCACTAAATAGATCATCGATATCGACTTTTTGTGGTTCGTAATCTTCAGCCTGAATGCCAAACACATCGGCCTTAATACGAAGATTTGTATCTTTTGTTATGAGCACAACTGGGCGTGGAGGTTTTTCACGCTGGAGTCTCATTGCCAAAGCTAAAATTCGATTATCAACTTTGTTTCGCTCTAATTGTTCAGGTAAAATATCTGAATCGTTATCTAAATTTACAAAAAAGTAGCTGTGACTTTTTTCAAGTAGCACACCTTTACTTAATGCACCCTTTGATCGAAGTACGTCTACAAATCTAGAAAACTGGCGCGCATTACGACCGTTTTCTCCTAGATCTTTTTTGAAACGATCCATTTCTTCAATTACTGAAATGGGAATGATGATATCAGCGTTTACAAATTTGAAAATTGCTTGGGGATCAAACAGTATAACGTTGGTATCAATGACGAAACGTTTTCGGGCAGCGGCTGTTTTGCTCAATAATCCTCCCTCTCGACTGACTTCTTAATTAGTCCCGGACTTGGAACATAATTCAAGTTTTAAATGAGAGTAGAGAAATATAGACGCGAGAGGTCAAATACTATCAGTCAACTCGGCCCATTTGACGATCGCCATTATCTTTTTTAGCAACTCGAGCAACGGCTTGGAGAAAATGCATGAAATGCGTGAGTGTCTCGTAAGACTCATCATCTTTTTGCAAAATTGTTCCATGACGTAAAACTGCGCCATGATCAACTGCACGGACATTGGCGATTTTTGCTGAATAACTAAAGTAAGTGTCATGACTTAAATAAATACGCATGGTGACAGCTTCACCAATGTTGAATTGGCCAAGTTCTGAGGGTAAGTCAAAGGCCAAACCACCAGCTGAAATATCATAGATTGAAACAGGCTGTAGACCGAGTTTAGGCAATACAATGAACACACCAATAAATTGAGAAAATACAGTACGGGTTACTTCACGGCGATCTTGATCTGCAAGCTGATCACGACGCTTTGTCATATCAATAATAGGAGATGGCTCATGCTCGATCTTTTCGATGTCATTATGAGTCGCTTTAACTTTATGTGAATTTTTATGCTTATTGAAGTCTATTACATTGGATTTAACTGTCATAAAAAACCCTCCCCTGGATTTGTACTGTAACAACTGCCTTGTGATTAATTATTCGGAAGATTTTGTAGAAACTTTAGACACTATTAATCTTTTGACTAGAAAAACTAGACCTCGAGGGAAACCTAGGTGGAATCAAATGTTACACAATAAATTCATATACTTATTATAGGACAAATAATGCGACGCGCGGTAAGTGAAGGGGGAGCTTTCTATGCTTGCTTACGTCATAGCACTAGAATATTTTTTGAGTGGCATATATCAACATTGCTGGAGGCGGTAATGATTAAAGTTCTAAGCGTGGTGGTTTTGATTTGTTTTTGGACTCTGACTTTATTTGCGAATCCAAAAACAATTGTTGAGCTTGGTAAGGGTGATGGCCATGTTGATTTTCATGCAATAGGTAACCCAAGTTCTCTTAAAATTCACGGAGTTGGTGGCAAACCAACGGGTCAAATTATTGTTGAAGAAAACAAGGTTTATGGAACAATCATTTTTTTACTCGATACCCTTGATACAAAAATTAAACTTCGCAATGAGCACACTAAGAAAAAATATCTTGAAATCGACAAATACCCAGAAGCAAGACTAGAGATTACAGAGGTAAAGTTTCCGGGTCCGATACCTAAAGGAGATTTTTCTTTAGATAATTTATCTTTTCAAGGCAAACTCACAGTTCATGGAGTTACTAAACCGGTAGTTGGAAAAACAAAAATCGAGAGAGAAGGTAATACTATTTCAGTAGAAGCTGGATTCACTATAAAAGTAATAGATTTCAATATTAAAACACCTTCATTTGCTGGGATCACCATGGCTGATAATGTCAATATTGAAGCAGTCTTTACCGCACCCAGCACAACTGTGAAATAATATTTCGTGAAAAAAACCCTGATTTATTTATTTACATTATTAATGCTTCAACTACTGAGTCCGTCGGATTCTTGGGCGTTTGCTGAACTAGTACGTCATGGTTATTCGAATTGTATAAGCTGTCACTCAAGCCCAACAGGAGGCGGCGTACTCACACAATACGGTAGGGCATTATCAAAAGAGCTCTTAAGTACGTGGGGGGGGGTTTAGTGGTGAAGAAAGATTTCTTTATTTTATTAAAAGTCCTAAGTATTTAAATATTGGAGGTGACTATCGTACACTCCAAATTACCAAAACTACCCCTCGAACTAAAACTGATATTACAATTCCAATGCAACGTGATCTTGAAATCGGTATCAAGCTGAAGAAGAAATTTGAACTCAACGGAACATTCGGATATCGCGACCCTGTATCTCCAGAAACTAATAACTGGTTTAGTAGACGACATTACCTGACCTACCATATTAATGATGAAGTCTCTGTAAGAGCTGGCAGGTTTTATCCGGCTTTTGGTATTAATATTCCCGAACATACTTCAGTCATACGCAGGGGACTTGGCTGGGATCAGGGTATGGAATCATATAATCTTGAAGTCGCAGTACTGGGTGAGAAGCATAATATTTATCTTACAGCTATTGCGGGGCGGCCTGACCTTAATCAGCTTTATCGAGAAAAAGGTACAGCTCTCTCATACGCATATCAAATAAACGATACAAGCAAAGTAGGGGCAAGTTATTATTATGGTGAGAGCGATCCCATAACGCATCATTATGTGGGTCCATTTGCAATACTAGGTTTTACAGAGAGTTTTTATCTACTTTCACAGTTTGATATGATGAGAAGTTTTCCGTACACTTCAACAGAAGCGCAATATGGTTATTTAGATTATCAAAAACTTGGTTATGAAATATTCCAAGGGTTTCACATTTTTCTAACACAAGAATTTTTGCAATCAGATATTAAAAATAATATTACAAGATCTGATATTTATGGCGCAGGTATACAATTTTTTCCGAGGCCACATTTTGAATTTCAGGTTTATTTGCAGAAAAAAATAACTGCACTTGATACATCAAACCCTACTGATATTTTAGGTCTCTACATACATTTCTACTTATAAAATATTAATTATTTGGCGCACCACTTTGGATCCACGTTCTTATGAGTTCGAGCTGCGCCTGTGTCAGAGCACCACTGCCTACGGGCATTGAACCCGACAAAGTTCTTTGGTATAATTTACTGTTATTTGGATCAAAGTTAACGACACGGGTGATAGTGCCTGCAAAAGTATTTGTAGTGTACCCACCTGAAGGATTTGAACCTCCATGACAACTATTGCATTTGGGTTGTAAAATCGTACTCGAGATTAAACTGAATGTTCCAAAAGTCGTAGCATTTGAAGTCGCAGTATAACTCGAACTACCCGCTGAATTTACCGCTTTAACTTTATAAAACCGGGTAGTACCTGCTGCGATGCCGGTGTTTGAAAATGACGTCGCCCCAGCCGCGGTTGTTGTCACTACAGTGAAAGTGCCACCTGAACTGCTGGCACTCTCAATTGTGAATCCAGTTTCATTATTAGACCCATCAACCCAGGTCAGATTAATCTGTGTAGCTGAAAAAGCCACACTTGAAAGCCCAGAAGGTGCTGCAGGAGCCGTGATTGCCGCAGCGTTTGTAAAGGTATTAGAGATATTTGAAAAACCAGATCCACCAATACTATTTACAGCTTGCACACGGTAAAAATAATTTGTAGATGCGGTTAATCCTGTATCAGAAAAATTACTGATATTAGAACTCACTGAATTAATAAATGTAAATGGACCATTACTTACGAGTGCTCTTTCAATATTAAAAGTGGTTTCATTATTTGAATTATCAGACCAAGTTAAATTTATTCCAGAAGATGACACAGCTGAGGTTAATAGATTAGTAGGAGCTATCGGCGCTGTCGTTGGAGCGGCTAATGTGACAGCAGTAACTGTGTTTGAAGTTAGAGAATCACCCAAAGCATTAAAGGCACGAACCCTATAGAAGTAAGTAGTTGATGCCGTGAGGTTGAAATCAATTGTACCTGTAGTATTTGCTGCAATATTTGCAATTTGTGTGAAGGGCCCGTTTATATTTGTGGCACGTTCAACTTTAAAGCCGCTTTCATTATTTGCGTTATCAATCCAGTTAAGTGTAATTTGTGTATTGGTGATTCCTGAAGCTGCGAGAGATGACGGTGCAATAGCTTGCGCGTTGGTGTCGATCGTGTCATTGAGTGCTCCGGCTTGAATCCAATCAAATATGGCCTTCACATCAGAAGAATTAAGTATTGGCCCTCCTTTGGGCATAAGACCTCTAGAAATTTGAGAATAGAGCGCACTTGCATTTGCATCAAAAGGCTTAACACTACCACTTTGAATCAGAGTTGCATATGAACTGAGATTGGGAGAAATACCCGCACTATGACAGCTACTGCATTTAGGTTGTAAAATGAATTTGTTAATTTGACTATATGTTGGTGTAGCACTGCCAAATGACGAGGGTGAGTTAATACCTTTGGGTCGCCCGCAGTTTTGAAACGAAACGAAACAAAAATAACCGTAAATACGAATAAATAAATAATTTTTGATAATGACTGCCTAATCATCAAAATTCCTTAATCGTACTAAGCCTAGATACTCATAGTATAGACCCCAGCCTGTACTCGTATTCGGCAGCTTTCACTAAAAACTTTAGTTTTATTTTTAATCTGTCTTAACTTGCAGACTTTAGTCTTGACGCATATAATAACCGCGATGAGAATTTGGCTTATTTTCTTTGGTACCAGCTTATTAATCCATCTTACAGTGTGGACTACATTTGTACGCCCCTATGATCCACTCGCTTTGCTTGAACGCCAACCCATCGAAGTGAGCATAGTAGAAGAACAAACCCTAGCGCCAAAAACCAAATTTAATAGAACCGTTAAAGATCTTTTGCCTCCATTAGAAATGCTCAAGCCCCTTGATTCAAGTGTTGCTACTTATCAAGGTCATCGTGATCAGCGCGTGAAAAAAGAGACAGTAGCCCCCAACTATGGGCAAGACCGAAATAAAATTTCAAAGGCACAAATTGGTGGAACAAATATCGTTGAAGAATCAAAAGAAGGGTTATCAGCCCAAAAAAACCGTCAATCATCGAAGCTTGGAAAATTAGGCCAAACACTTTTTTCAGATGGACCCTCTTACACACAATATTTGCCCGACACAGAAACTGGTCCAGTAACAGCTCTCAATACAGAGCGTTTTGTATACTCTAGTTTTTTTAATCGCATCGAAGAAAGATTTATGCCCACGTGGCAGCGCAATTTTCAAAACACAATTGCACGCAAATCGGATGCAGAACAGCGCCAGCTCATAAATCAACAGCGTTGGGTAACACAGGTTGAGGTGATTTTAGATTCAAAGGGTTACGTAGAAGATGTTATTATTTTAAACAGCTCTGGCTCCGCAGAACTTGATAATGATGCAGCTCAAGCTTTTTTAGAAAATAAGTATTATCCAAACCCCCCTCAAAAAATGCTTAAAGAAGATGGTAAAATTCATCTCATGTATAAAGTTGCTCTACATACAGACAGATAATAAACCCGACAATAGTCTACACCCTCAACAACTGGTCTGAACGTAAAGTATAAACCCTGCTAATCTTAATAAATGATGCGGACATGGACGTTGGCATTCACACTTTGTAGTCTTCTAATTTGGTCTCCAATTAGCCAAGCCGGTGTGTTTGAAATCAGTACTACAGGCTCTTATCGAAAAACAAATTTTGATGCCACAAATAGTACCGCAATGGAGAGTCTTACCGGAGCCATTGCTTATTATTTTTGGGAGCTCAGTGCACTTCAAATGAGTTACACACGTGGTGCTGCTAGCCAAGTGCAACCACAGTACACAGCCTATCAGACGTTTGAAGCTTATGGAGTTGATATATTAATCACGGTGGCAAATCGAGAAAGTATTTTAAAGCCTTACATTAAAGCAGGTGTTGCCTACACAGCCAAAGATCTTCGCACATTTATTCCGGTACCCGGTTCGAGTCCGATAATATACAACACATTGACTGTACAAAGTTTTGGACTCTCCCCCACTGCGGGTTTAGGATTTAAACTAATGATTGGTCAACAATTTGCGCTCAAAGCAGGAGTCGATGTCTCAACTAGCCCATTACGAAAAGACAGTAACGAACCCACCACCTATGACTTCGCCCTCAATGGCGGTGTTAGCTTCATGTTTTAGATGAAAAGTGCAGGAATTATTTTTAGATATGTTCTTACAGTTTTGAGCGCGTTTGTACTTTGCGGCTGTCAGATGGGCTATATTGTGCAATCAGGTTATCACCAAATGGGACTACTCATTAAAAAGAAAAATTTTGAGCGAGCCCTTGTTGACCCGCGCATCGATGAAAATACAAAACGTAAAATAAGACTTGTTCAAGAGGTGAAGAAATTCACTGAAGAAAAAATGGCCATGCCTAAAACACGCAACTATGACAGCTTCGTTTTACTCGATGATCGCTATGTGGTTTATGCAGTTACTGCGAGCTATAAAGATCGTCTTGAGCCGTATCTCTGGAGTTTTCCAATCGTGGGGAAAGTTCCATATAAAGGCTATTTTAAAAAATCAGGAGCAGAAGAAGAAAAACTAGAACTTGAAAAGCAAAACCTTGATGTCATGCAAAGAGGGGTAAGTGCTTACTCAACGCTAGGATGGTTTTCTGATCCGCTTTTATCAAGCATGACATCTAATGAAGACGATTGGTTGGTAGAAACCATCATTCACGAGCTCACCCACGTAGCAGTCTATATCAAAAGCAACGCAGATTTTAACGAACAGCTCGCAACGTTTGTAGGAAACAAAGGAATGGAGCAGTTTTATTTTCAAAAACAAGGAGCTTCATCACCAGCTATTTTAAAAGCAAAACAAGTGGCTGAAGATTCAAATACTTTTAGCCAGTTTATTGGCCAAGAAGTGAAAGCGCTTGAAGACTTTTACGCCAAAAATAAAAACTCACCAACACTGCTACAAGACCGCGAGCAACAATTTAGTAAAATCAAAAATAACTTTGAACAAGGCTGTAAACCCAAACTTAAAACCGATAGTTATAAATATTTTTCTCAACAAAAACTAAACAATGCGGTGCTCATTGGGTATAAAACTTACTATCAAGATCTTGATGCATTTGAGAAAGCTTACCAAAAAGTGGGTGGAGACTGGAATGCCTTTATGAAATTTTTTGATTCGATTAAAAAATTAGAAGACCCCTGGAAAAATCTTAAAGAATTCAACATGACACCAAAATAAAACCCGCAATGAACTTGCGGGTTTTTCTAAATTATATTTTTAAAATTCTTGCTGAGTAAAAACTTATCGAACCTTATTTATCTGATTCAAGAATTTTTGATGACGTTTTTGATCAGCTTCTCTTTGTGAATTCATAAACTGCTGTTCTGTATCTACCTGTTCTAAATAATTAGCTGAGAAAACTTGATCTTCGATTTTTGCTTCTGCTGGTGTGCGTGTATCGGCATGAGCTGTTTCAGCCAGTGCTGTAACTCCAAAACCAAGTACCACTGCCGCCATCAATATTAATTTACTCATTAATAACCCCTTTAGTTCACGTTTTGGCTGCCCCACTACACAACCTACATATGTATGACAGGAGTGGGACAATAAAGGGTTAATGTATTATTTTTCTTGAATCACTTCTGGATCTTTGAATGTTTTATTCTCTACGGCTTTAGTTTGGCCGTGAGTTAAAACGTCTTTAAATTTTTGAGTCATTTCTTTTTTGAGCAGGACGTATTCTACAAGTTTTTTATGGCCAAACATCTTGCCCATAACTTCCATTTCATTTGATTGAAGGGCATTGTGCTGTTTCAATACCTCTTGATACTCTTTCAACAGTTTAGTCGAGGTCGCGGTATCAGACTTTTTCTTTTCTAATTGATCAAGCAAAGACTCCAAGCGATTACTCACCTGAGTCTTTTTATCACTGATTTTTTTAAATTCACTATTAAATTTTATTTCTTCTGTAGGAGTAAGTTGCAATCGATCAGACACGCGCCATACAAAAAGCTGCTCAAGACGTTGACGCATTTTATCAGCTTTATCGTCTTTTGAATTTTGAGCAAAAATCGGAAACCCCGCACAAACAACCACAGTGGCTGAGACAATCAGCAGATGCACAGATCTCAGTTGTAACATTGGTTCTCCTAGTTCAATTCTTCAAGCAATGCACGTGCTTCTACGTCGGACATTGCGCTCAGTCTTTGAGCTGCTGCTTCCATAACCATGTCATCCGAATCCTGGTGACTCATAATTACGCTGTTAAAAAACTTTGGATCGTTTGCCGCTGTTTGAGCAAAAAACTGCTCTTCAGCACCCAACTCAATCTGGAACTGTGATGTTTGTAATTTATTTCCACGAAAAGGATTAACGAAGAGCGTGCCAAATACAACTATGAAAACCGCGGCTGCAGTAAATGCCATTTTCTGAGTTTGGCTTTTCCATGAATAAGCAGGCGATTCAATGTATGTCTTATTAATTTCAGCCATGATTTTGTTTTCTAATCTTTTGAAAGCAAGATCATCGGGAAGTTGTATCTTGTGAGGCTTAATATTTTTTCGTACTAGCTGAAGTGCCTGTAAAGTTTTACGACAATGGCCGCAATCTTCAACGTGCAGTGTTAAATCAGCACGAAGAGTCTGGTCAAGTTCACCCTCGACATAATCAAGCCATAATTCTTCATCTACTTTGCAAATTAAATTTTCCATACGATCTGTAGACACAGCTCACTCCCGATTCGGTTCAGTATTTATGGTCGAGTTTATATTTTCTTCTGGCATCAACCAACGACTCGCATCGTCACCGCCCTTGGCAGTGAGAACCTTCTTTAACTTCAACACGGCGTGGCGATAATTTGCTTTCGCTGTGTCGTAAGGACAATCCATAATTTGTGCAATCTCTTGAAAACTCATATCTTCAAAAACTCTTAAAGTTAACGCCATCCTTTGTCGGTCTGGCAATTTTTGTACTTCCTCGTTGATAAACCCTTGTACTTCTTTGTATTCAAAATCTGCTTCAACTTTCGAATCTACACTCACAATTACATTCTCAATATCTAAATCCGTGTTCGACTGAGCGCGAAGTTTATTTTTACTCGTGTTAATGGCTATTCGAAAAAGCCAACTCTTAAAACTACTTCGCTCTTCAAACGTGTGCAGCTTCTGATAAGCCTTCACAAGACTGTCTTGCACAACATCTTCAGCGGAGCCGTGGTCTCTAGTGAACCGTAAAGCCAAACGGTAGAGAGCCTTTTGATGGCGCTTCACCAACTCGGCATACGCGGCCTTGTCCCCCGCTTTAACTTCTTTGACCAGGTCTATATCAGCCTTCATACTCCCCTAGCCTTAGGTCTGACACATGGGCTCATTAAATCGGTTAATCAAAATTCGCCATGGGCCTAAGAGCAACCACTATTTTACATGAAAAATGATAAAAAAATCCAGTGTTATTAACATGTTGCATTAATATCTATACCCTAGACTTTTGACCTGGATTTTTTCTTAATAAGCCATAGAGTAAGGTCAATATATTCACTTGAAAGGACCATATGGAAACCTCAACTCCCAGTAAAACTGGAGTAAAATTGAAAACCAAAATTTTACTAATTTTAGCGCTGTTCGTAATTAGCACATTAACATTATTTTTAGGTTACCCCCGTGGCGCATCATTAATTTTAAGTTACCGCAAAGAATGTAAAGTGATGAGAGTCGAGCCCTTTCTCAAAGGAATGATTAGTGTAGCGCCTGGGCAAGCTCAAAAATTTTCAATCGTATGTGACGACGGTTCTGTTTGCCGCGCTGAAGACACAGGGTTTGCTGGAGTAAAAGCTGGAGACGTCATTGAGTTTCGCGGATTTCCTGAATTTGGTACATTTGAAGAATTTGGAAAATGCGATCACGCCCAATTAATTCGATTACAACCTTTAAGCAATGCAGCACCACCGGCCAATGTAATTCCTGAAAGCGGAACTCCTTAATGAATGAAAGTTCAATTCCTAAACCCGTAGGACGCGCCCCTTTTGCAGTGAAACTTTTAAAGCCTAAGGCTAGCGATCGAGTTCTTAATATCGGCTGCTTTGATGGCGGATTAGAGCTTCACTATCTTTTAGGAAAAGTAGAATCATTTAACGGCATTGATATGAATGCCACAGCAGTAGAAAAAGCATCTCACTGGAGTTCTGAAATTTTTGGCAAGAGTGTATTTCAAGTTGCAGCAGCTGAGAATCTTCCTTTTGCTGACAGCACTTTTGATAAAGTTTTGTGTCTTGATACATTTGAACATGTAAATGACGAACAAAAAACAGCCGATGAGATTTTTCGAGTTTTAAAACCTAGTGGAATTCTCATTTTATCTGTTCCCCATGATTTTTTAAATTTTTTAGATCACGATGAACTCACCCGTGGACCAAGAAATTTCGTACGTAAATATATTAAAAACAAGCCTCTCCTTGATCACCCCAAACATCGCCATTACTCAGAGGCAGATTTAAAAAAATATTTTAGTAAATTCGAATTTGAATATGTGCATAAGTGTGGAACACCCGTTTTTTGGAGCTTAGCTTTTGTACAATGTGCCATGGGATTACCAGAAAAAATCACTCAGCGCATTTCAACCCTAACTGCACCTTTAGAAAATTGGGATTACCGCACAAAGCTACCTACGGGATTTAATATATTCGTACGAATGCGAAAGACTTAATCTATTCTTTAATTTTCTCAATTACCTCAGGAATAATAACCCGCAATTCATTACTCCCTCGAGGCTCAACATCACCAACTCGCAAAAGATCTCCGCGCTTAAGTTTAAGAGAAATTTGATCCCGATGAAGCCAACTTAAAAATTCTCTCGAAGCACCTCGGCATATCAACTGCCTAGTTTTACCCTTTTCCTCTTGCTCATCACCGACAACACGAGTCATGCCCATTAAATTTTTTGGTGCTGGCTCGCGAGCAAGGAGTAAATAACTTAATGTTAATGTGTCATTTTTCATTGGGAGATGTTTCTCAAGCTCCAAAAACCAATGGGGCTTGATCCAGTGAATACGATGATGGCACCAATCTTTTCCAGAATGGGCAATCAAAGGACAAGGTTTTTCATGAGTACAGGGTGCCCAAGCATGCCAACCTTGTTCAATTTGTTGATCTCTCCACCAAAGCAATTCACGACCTGCTTGATGAGTACTGGGTTCAATCACGATTATGCGTTTTACATACTCAGGAATTTGAGGCCAAACTCTCACTTCATTGAGCACATAACTAAATATAATGGTGTCACCTTTAACGGCTTCAAATTTTGATAGTGGTTGATGAAATGTCTTGGCATTTAGTTCAAAAAAATCTAGCCAATTTTTATATTCATCTAATGCAGCTGCTGACTGATCAATGCCTGAAAAATGTAATTCTTTAGCTTCAGGAAATTCAGCATAGAGCCCCCATGTGGCAGACCCAGCCCCACATCCCCAATCAACGACATTTTTAGCATCTTTTAAAAAACGCCTGTGTTGAGCTTCACGAAAAACTGAACGTGCTCTTAAAAAATTCAAAACAGCAAAATAACCAATGTATGCGGCTCGAAAATCTTTGTTATCCCAATACTTTTCAGAGGCTATTCCTTTGATAAAGAGATTTGAAAGTTTACGAACACTGTCGGCTAATTTTTTAGGATCATAGAGTGAATGATTAAGAGCTTGCAGTCTTTTTTCTAAAATTGTTTCAAAATTTGGTGGGAGCTCAAAGAGTGGAGACACGGTTACGTCCCGAACCCTTGCTCTTATACAAAGCTTGATCTGCTTTTGCAAAGAGTACTTCAGGAGTTGGAATTGTGGCATCCATACAACACACGCCCAGTGAAACGGTCACGGGAATTTGTTTGTCGCCAAATAAAAACTGCTGTTTTTCGATAGTGGAACGAATTCTCTCAGCAACATCACATGCACGTCGTAATGGACTTCCATAGAGTACAACTACAAACTCTTCACCACCATACCTACCAAAAATATCACCTGAACGAATCAATTGATTTTTGACAACACTTGCAACTTCGCGCAATACATAGTCACCGCCTTGATGCCCATATGTATCGTTTACTTTTTTGAAATGATCTAAATCAAATACAATCAGCGATAAATTTGTATCAGTTAGTTTTGCTTTTTTAAAACTTTCTTCCAGATGCGCAAGTGTTGCGGCCTTATTGAAAATTCTTGTGAGCCCGTCAGTTGTGCCACGATCATAACTCGTTGCGTGGGTCATGGCTTCAATTTGACCTTGGCTTAAAAATTTAAAAATAACGTTACCAAGTTTAATTGTATCGTTATTTTTTAAAAGTGTTGGGATATGTGGAACAAGTTTGTTGCTATCCACTTCTGTTCCGTTGGTTGATTGCAAATCGATAATATTAACTTGCTCACCGTCGATTGTGATCTTTGCATGTTTTTTACTCATGCTTTTTTCATCAAGATGAATGTCACATGTGGGTTCACGCCCGATGATGATTTCACTTTTTCCAAGGGGCCATTGTTTTCCCATCACACCAGTTGGGCCCATGAGTAAAATCAATGCAGGAGGTGCATTTCTTGCTTCGTCAAGACGTACTTTGAGAGTATCGCCATCAACGACATTTGTTTTATCAAGTCTGTTCTCGTCTGACATAATTTAAGTATAGATGTGCATTAACTCTTATTCAAGCTTTGGTCTTTGTAACGCGTATCACCAAGTGTTCCCAATGTAACACGTTTCACAGCCTCAACGCCGGGTTGATCATGTGCATTTACATTGAGACATTCGCCCAGTGTCGCAACCAGCAGTTCAAATATAAAAATAAGTGCGCCCATAGTCTTGGCATCATGCTTTTTAAAAACTAGACGTATCGTTGAGAGATTAAGGTCATTGAGAATTTTTTGCGTCGCCGTAGCTTCGATACCCAAAAGTTCACCAACACTTTTGTTTTTTGCCAAAAATAGTTTTGAACTGATGATTTTTTTAATTTTACGAGAAGTTTCACTTTCTTTGCAGCGCAAAAACATAAAGCTCTTATCGCGAGCCCCTTCTGTAAATTGTTGTAAAAGTGAATGTTGGTCAGTTGCACCAATACAAGTGAGCGGAGTACTTGCTCTAGGGGCAACTCCACCGTCGCGTGTTTTTGCTTTAGCAAGACTTTCGGCCCATAATTGCTCGAGCCAAAGACCAAATGTTTTGAGTCCGTCGACATATGACCAAAAAATACTAATCCATTCTTCACGCCGAAACGAACTGAGATAAAAATCACACAATCGAGCAATTAATAATTTCTCACCCTTTACCCAACTCGCCCCTTTAAGCATTTTTTTAACATCGACTCCAGCCCATAGAAGTGGAGCTAAACCCACAGCAGATAAAACTGAAAAGCGGCCGCCCACATCAAGTGGGACTGATAGACTTGGCAAATTAAGATCAGCGGCAATCATTTTAAGAGTGCTGGGTTTATCTTCGGTAATAACAGTAATGTGATCTTTAATTTTTATTTTTTTCGCAGCTATCATTTCAAGAATATGTGCAAGTTGAAATAGAGTTTCTGAAGTTTCTCCACTTTTAGAAATAGCTAAAAAATGTGTTTTCTTTAAATCTAATTGCCCCAGTCGATGTTCAAACGAATAACCATCAATATTATCGAAAAAAAGTACTGTTTTCTTAGGTTGTAAAAAATCATAAACAGCTTTTGCACCTAAACAACTGCCTCCGATTCCTAGAACACAAAGAGTAGTTTGATTTTTTTTAACTTTTTTATACCAAGTTTGAACTTCTCTTAAGATTTTCTTTTCTTCTGGTAAGCGTACCCAACCCATAGAAGTCTCTTTAAGGTCAGATTTTTTTAAAACCTGTTCAACTTTTTCTAACAAAAAATCAGTTGTTCTTGGGGTTTCTAATGAACTTTCAAGCCAGATATAGGGTGCACTCATTTTTCACTACCACTCGTGGTTAGGGTCAATGTCTTTAAGTAATTCTCGAGCAATGATAAGCCTCATGATCTCACTGCTTCCAGCGCCAATTTCCATTAACTTTGCATCGCGCATATAACGCTCAACAGGATACTCTTTGGTATAACCATACCCACCTAATATTTGAATCGCATTCATTCCAACAGTCGTTGCCATTTCAGCAGCAAATACTTTGCAAGCTGCAGCCATGCGACCGGTATCCTTGCCATCATCGATAAGTTTTGCACATTCAAATGTCAAGGCGCGACTGGCGCGGTAATTCGAAAAATTATCAGCAATCATTTTTTGGATCATTTGAAAACTACCGATCGGCGCGTCAAATTGTTTTCTCTCAGTGGCGTATTTATTTGAATACTCCATTGCTGCGCGCGCACAACCATTACTAATACCTGCAATAGTGACACGCTCTATATTTAAGTTACGCATCATATGCTTAACACTGCCGCCAACTTCTCCAACAAGATTCTCAACAGGCACTTCACAATTTTGAAATACTAATTCTGTAGTTGGGCTACCGCGCATGCCTAACTTATGAAGCTTTTTTCCAACGCTGAAACCCTTAAATGTTTTTTCAATAAGAAAAGTACTAATGTCGCGTTTTTGTGGACCCGTTTTAGCGTAAATCAAAAAGAAATCACCTATAGAACCATTAGTGATCCACATTTTGGTACCATTCAAAATATATTTATCACCTTTGCGTTCGGCTTTAGTTTGCATACCAAGTGCATCACTCCCCGCGCCCGGTTCACTCATACCCATTCCACCGATCCACTCGCCACTGCAAAGTTTAGGTAGGTATTTCTTTTTTTGTAGATCGTTTCCATTTGCATGAAGATTGTGAACTGCAAGTATTGAGTGAGCTAAATACGAAAGTGCTGTTGAAGCACATACAGCTCCAATCTCTTCTATCACAATTGTTGCAGCAACAGTGTCCATTGCTGCACCACCATATTGATCGCCGACTGTGATACCCAAAACACCAAGTTCGCCAAGTTTATTAAAAAGACTTCGATCAAAAGTTTCATTTTCATCACGATCAGCTGCTCCTGGCGCAATTTCTTTTAAAGCAAATGCGCGTACAGTCTCTGCCAGCATTTCATGCTCATTATTAAACCACATCTCTCATGACTCCATTAAATAGCGACGTCTACTTCAACACGGTAGTGGCCCCGCCACTCTTTTAACCGCGCTCGGGGCCGTCCACCCTCAATAGGATATTCAATAAGGACATATGTCAATTTTGTTATTTTTCCAAGGCTTGCGATGTCTAAACTTGTTAATTCCGTCCATGTGCCTGTATTTAGATACTCCTTATTGCTCCCCCACTGGCGGTACATATATACATGGGTGTGTCCAAAAATAACCGTGTGAACACGATCATCAATGAGTATTTTTCGAGCAGACATTTCTAGATCCGGATAAACTGCACTTTCCTTAGCAATTTGCAGATGAGTTTTAAGGGAAAATTCACGCTTACGATTTCTGCCAAGCCCAGTTGTAATAAGATGCCAGATTAATCTAACTACAGTACGTACCGTAAAAGTAAATTCGTTAATAATCCCCCAGCGGATGAACGTATGAAAGGGACGTACTTTATCTACATGGGGCATTTCTTGCTTCACTTTTAAAACAAAGTTAATGAAAAAATAAGAAGCCCATGGAAGATTTAAAATTGGTTCAGGTAAATCGCGCTTTAAGAAAAACTTTTTAGGATTTATACGATTAGCGGCCTCATGTTGATGTCCGTGCTCAATATGAACTCCATCAAAAAAATATACGATGTTTTTAAAATTAATACGCGTGCCACAAGCCTCATCAAGATAATCACGAGTTTTTTGCCACAACATACCTTGATCATGGTTCCCCACTACATAGGTAATACGTTTATGTGTTCTGGATGCAAACCGCTTGAGTGATTCAAAAACGCTTCTATGACCTTCAACGATGGATTTCACTTTATACAGATCAATTGACTCAGTGATGACTGTAGTATGATGACCTTTATAATCAGTTTGTATAAGATTTAAAAAGTCGCCGTTGATGATAATCTCAACATCATCTTCAGAAAATTCACCAGTAGAATGGTAATCGAGAAATTCTGCGAATTTATCATCGTAATAAAATTCTTCAAGAATATTGAGCGAGCCATCTGGCATGATGTGCCCTTTGCCAAGATGAAAATCGCTGACAACTAGTTTTATTTTTCTCATAGCTAACTTGCGACGAAGACTACGTTTCGTGATTTATTTTTACCGCGATACATTGCTCTATCTGCGATTTCAATGATTTGTTCTTTAGTTTGAGCGTGATCAGGGTATGTCGCTATACCGATACTCAGTGTCACTTGTACCTGCACACCATTTACATCAAAGGTATGAGTTTCCACGTCTTTTCTGATTCTTTCAGCAACAATGAGTGCTTGTTCACTATTGGTACCAATGAGTATTGTCATGAACTCATCTCCACCATAGCGAAATCCATAATCAACTGTTCGTATGTTGTTATGAATTATTTTCGATAACTCTACTAAGACACTGCTACCAATAAGATGCCCTCGTGTATCATTTACGCGTTTGAAATGATCGATATCCATAAATAAAACAGAGAAACAATTATTTGTACGCTTGCAACGTTGAATTTCTTTATCAAGCACCATCTTAAGATAACGTTGATTATAAAGATCTGTGAGATCGTCAATATAGCTCATACTTTTTGCATCAGCAAAATTCATGACGTGCTCGAAATGCCTTCCAAGAACATGCATCACGTGAGGCATTGTTGTTTCTAATGCCGTTTCACCATAATTTGCAGGCTCAAGCATTAATATATAACCCAGTATTCTATTTGAGCGATGCCCCGTTAATGGAATGAGACAAAATGGTTTTACATCACCCTGACCCTCCAAGTATGTGCGGGTTTTTCGCAACTCCCAACCTGAAGGCAAGAAAGGGGTCATTTGATTTAAAAGTGTACTAAATTCTTGATCAGTACAAGGTTCAGAAGAAATAACTTTATGTTTGGTTACTTGACGATCATCTTCAGAGCTAGATAAAGATGATACCTTCCACATTTCTTGAAGATAAAAACCATAACTCCCGGGCTGTAAAAAGAATGCATTTTTTGATTTAAATTCAGTAGCAAAAAACTTTACAACTTGATGCTGCAAATGTGCAGGGTCTAATGAATCAAAAAGTACATCCAGATTTTTATGAATCAGAAGTGATTTTTTGAGCGCAATGTTCTCACGATGGAGGCGGCTCATAAATAACAATTTACCTACACGTCTTAGAAATTGTTTTTCAGGCACAAGATGCATCATCTTTGCATGAAAAGGGCCTTTATGATTGTCATGAAAATCTTCTGACTCTGCACCCGTTGCAAAATGCACACTTGGAAAATCTGGATCTTTTGCATAGATGGCATTACAAACATCCCAAAATGTTTTTGTGCGATGTGCAGTGTGGATAAGTAATTCGGCATTGTTGATATTAATCTCGTGAAAGGCTTCTTCGGGCGTTTTGGGTGAACAAATAACATACCCAGCTTTTTCTAATACAGCTTTGAGTCTGCGACTTGTCTGCGGTTCATCATCGAAAAAGAGAATTCGCCCTTTTGTCATGAGCCCACCGCTTTTTTCTTATCCTCTACCGCATCCCCAGTCTCTAAAACACTTAACGCTATACGAATCGCTTTTACAGTACGATGATTGCGATCATAGAATTCATTAAGCTTCGCATTCATATCAGCTGATTTAGCTCTAAAATTATCCAGCTCAAAATGCAATTGCTCAAGCTGACGCTTCATATGAAGAATCATTTCATCTTTTGACTGTAGCAATGTAACACTTTCTGCTTTGAGAAGTTCTTGACGATTCTCTAATTCTCTTTCTCTCACACGAACTTTGCGTAAATCATTTTGGAATCGCACCTGAAGCTCATCAACTTGTCTTTTATAATCGCCAAGTTCTGACTCACGCGCAGAAAGACGGCCCTTAAATACTATTTTTTCTTCTTCTAAAATTTCAATTCGCTCTTTGTGTTTGCGCTCATTTATCTCTTGTTGCGCTTTCATTTCAGCAACGCGGCGCTGAAGTGATTCGCTTGATGAAAGTAATTTTTCAGTTTCATCACGAAGATTATCGCGTTCTCTTTCAAGAATTAATATTCGAGCTTGTGCTACGCGGATGGCCTCAGCACCACCAACAAGGGCACTCACTTCATTTAAAATTGCTTGAGCACGATCCGGGCCTGATGATCCGGGAGGTTGAAGATTTGTATCACTAAATTTATAATCTGTTTTACCACTAGAACTGGGCCGAATAGTTTGGGGCGTGTCTTTTGGAGTTGGACTTGTCTGATGAGCCCCGGCAGGTGTATCGCCATCAACTAAATTTAAAGAAAACTCCGCCGGTGACCGTACAGTTTTATCCTCTACGATCGGCGTTTCCTTCGGATTTTCTCCACCCTCTTTGAGCAAGAATTCTACAAGCTCTTGAGCGAGGTCAGTCTTTTTAGTTGAACTCATTCAGTATGCTTATCGGGAAATTACGGTAAGGGTTGTAGAGGATTGAGGTTTTTCAAAGTTTTTGCATGCAAATTGCGACAAAAGTCTTATGCGTTTATTGAAACAATCTCACGATATTGAAGGTGGCGCTTCTCTACCTGGTCCATGGTCAAGTCTTTAAGGGCTCCAACACTGAAATCTTGTACGGTAAAACTCGCTAAAAGAGTTCCATACATTGCAGCTTTTTTAACTGCAAACGCATCAGCTGCGAAATCATTTTTTGCTAAGTATCCCATAAAACCACCAGCAAAAGTATCTCCAGCACCTGTCGGGTCAACAACTTGTTTAATGGGAAATGCGGGAAGTGCGTAGTACTGACCTTGAACGTAAAGTAAAAATCCGTATTCACCACGTTTAATCACAACTGTCTTAGGGCCTAAATCGACGATCTTTTCAGCTGCAGACACTGCGTTTGAGGCACCTGTTAATTGTTTAGCTTCGCCTTCATTGATCAGTAGTACATCTAATCGTTGTAATATTTTTTTAAGATCTGAAAGTTTACTTTGGATCCAAAAATTCATTGTGTCTGCAGCAACTACTTTTGGAGATTTTACTTGCTCAAGCACTTCAGCTTGAAGCACAGGATCAATGTTTGCCAAAAAAACATATTCGCAATCTTGGTATTGTTTTGGAAGTTTTGGATGAAAATGTTCAAAAACATTTAATTCGGTTTTTAAAGTTTTAGCTTCATTAAGATCACCGCTATATTCACCAGCCCAATGAAATGTTTTTCCAGGAACACGCTCAATGCCCTGAATGTCAACACCTCGACTTGTGAGAAGTTTTGCATCTGATTCTTTGTAATCTTCGCCAACAACCCCAACAACATTCACAGGAGCAAATAAAGATGCACTCAGCCCAAAATAATTGGCACTTCCACCAAGGGCTCCGTCAACTTTACCTGTAGGAGTTTTAACACTGTCATACGCAAGACTACCAACGACCAGAATGCGACCCAAGATGCCTCCAAAAAATGTTAGTTTATTGCCATTTGTTCTGGATGTTTTTCCATCTCAGAACGTAATTGCCCACAGGCCGCGTAAATATCGCGCCCCATGGTTCGACGTACAAGAACATGTTTACCCAACTTCATCAATATTTTTTGAAACTCAGCTACATCATTACTGACAGGGCGCAAGAAACCGGAGTCAGGATGTTCATTAAACGGGATGAGATTGATTTTACTTGGAATATTTTTTGTGAGTTTTGCAATTCGATGAGCATCATCACGTGTGTCATTCACACCTTTGAGCAAAACATATTCAAAGGTAATCATTTCATTTGTATCATCAGTGTATTCTTTGCAAGCAGCTAAGAGTTCTTCTAATGGATACTTTTTATTAATTGGCATAATGCGATCACGAATTTCATTTGTTGTTGCATTAAGACTAATCGCCAAACGCACACCAGATTGAGCCACCCGCTTGATCAGTGGCGCAAGCCCACTTGTTGAGATAGTAATTTTTCTTAAAGCAAAACCGATACCGTGTTGATTATGAAGAACTTCAATGGCTTTTGAAACGTTATCAACGTTATCAAGGGGCTCACCCATTCCCATAAAAACAATATTGGTGATACGACGACCATCTGTAAGACTATTCGCTGCGATGACAAATTGGCCGACGATTTCAGAAACTGTTAGTCTGCGCATGAGTCCCATTTTAGAGGTGAAACAAAATTTACATCCCATTGCACAACCCACTTCACTCGAAACACAAAGTGTGAGGCGATCAGCATTGCCTGGAATCAATACGGCTTCAATATTTTTGCCGCCTTCAACTTCCATCAAAAATTTTCGTGTGCCGTCAACGCTATCAGCTTGATGGCGAACGATTGGAAGTTTGAATTCAAATAGATTTTTGAGATCACTGCGAAAATCTTTGGCAAGATTTGTCATCTGTTCGGGGTCAGTAGTTTTACGTTGATAAATCCAACGAAAAAGTTGTTGAGCACGAAACTTCTCTTTGCCGTTCCCGGTCAAATAAGATTCTAATTCTGATTGTGTATGATCATAAAAATTCTTCATAAAATGAACGCACAAACTACCACAAAACCTAGCAAACAGCGAGTGGTTTCAAGGCGTTATGCCGCCCTTAAAACAATTTAAATGGCACCTGAGAGCCTCTAGCGTTAATTTGTATGGCTTAGGCCGCTATTTTCTTTTCATGAAGATTTGGCGTCTGTGCATTTTCTATGATGTCGCCAGGTTTTTGGTCATTTCGGCCATGGATCAAAGACACGCCCATGCCTTCTTGGAGACAACTTCCAGAAGAAGACAGGCGGGCCGTGGTTGTTTATATTTTAAGTCTCAAAAAACAAAGCCATTAGCAAAAAACGACATTTCACTTTCACTTCGCCAAGTTAATATAAAATTTGTCTAGATTTTATGCTCACGAATATAAGTTTTGAGTTCAGTAGGCTCAGCCGATACACAGCCGATCTTTCCGACAACAACACCCGCGGCATAGTTTGAAAGTAAACACGCATCTTCAAGACCAATACCTGCTGTTAATGCCAATGTGAGTGTGGCAATAACTGTATCCCCTGCACCTGTAACATCAAAAACTGATTGCGCAAATGTGGGAATATGTTGCCCTTGAGCTGGACCAAGTTTTGAAAAAATACTCATCCCATCTTTTCCACGAGTCACAACTACTGCACGCGCCTGAGTGCGCTTGAGTAAAGCCTCACCGACCTCATGTAAAGTATCTGACGGGCTTCGTAAATCATCTATTTTGAGTTCTGAAAGGGCTAAAGCTTCGCTTGTATTAGGTGTCATGTAATCAACACCCTTGTAGAGATCAATAGGAGTTGTGTGATGGGGGTCAAGTGTGACAATTTTTTTATGTTCATGAGCGATCTTAATCACTTCTTGAATCACACGCGCTGTCAGCATGCCCTTGGCATAATCTTCTAATATTACGCCATCACATTGAGGAATGAGTTTTTTTACTTGGGATAAAAGTTTTTCTTCCATTTCAGGTGATAAAAACTTTTTACGTTCGAAATCAACGCGTACCACATGATGCTGACCAGCCATCACTCTTAATTTGCGTGTAGTCGGACGACTCTCGTCGACCACTAAATAATCACTAGAACATTTATCACGTTTTAATTGCTGCCTAAATATTTCAGCCGCTCCGTCATCTCCAACAATTCCTAAAAGTAATGGGTTACCACCTAAGCTTGCAACATTTGCGGCGACGTTGCCTGATAAACCCAATCTCTTATCTTCTTCTTGAACTTCAACGATAGGTACAGGAGCTTCCGGGCTAATACGCCTCACCGTGCCGATGACGTATTCATCAAGGCCAACATCACCGATGATGAGAATTTTACGATTTTTAAGTTGATCAACAAGACCTGTGAGTTTTTCAATATTGGCTGTCATAATTTATCCATAACATAGGTTGCAACAGAGTCTACCGGAATTTCAGACATACAATCATAGTATTTACAAACCGGGCCCAAGCAAGCTCTTACGCCTGGGCAGTTTACTTGGGGTACAAATATTTCTACTTGTCGCCCTCTAGGGGCCCAACGAATTGGAGCTTGAACCTTCACCGGGCTATAAATACCCGCAACTGGCACTCCAACAGACGCTGCTAAATGAGCAACACCCGTACTCGGAGCAACTACACAACGAGCTAAACTCAAAATGGCTAAAAGATCATGGCCATCAGTTTTACCCACAACACTATAAACACCTCGAAGATTTTCAATGTCTGTTTGCTTCAAAAAAACTTTATCGACCAAGCCTCCAGTTACAACAACACTCACTTTTTGCGCTAAAAACATTGCCGTTAATTCTCTGTATCGGATTGCAGGCCAATTGCGCGCACTACCAGCCATACCGGGATGAATGACCACCATACGCTTTAGATCAAGACCACTTGAGATAAATTTTTCTGTCCATTTTTGGACATATTTTTCTAATGGATGCAATATTGTTGCAGGCAAAACTTGAGTGTCTGAATTACCCAGGGCAAATTTAATTAAATCTAAATTATATTGGGATTCATGTTTTACAGCTTGGCTTCTTTTTTGGCGCAATCTCCGATTAAAAAATATCCACGAATACCACTGCGATGCGACTCCCGTTCGTCGCTTGATACCTGCAAAATAAAAGGCAAACGCAATCCACCACGGAACATGCACCGCGATAACTTCATCAATATTTTCTTCTCGTAATTGCCTTAAGAGCTTTAACCCATTTATTACTCGAGCAATGAATCCACGGGGTGTTGTTACATAAAGTGCATTAACAGAGGGTGAAACTTGCGTCATAACAAATTTTAGATTTTCATTTACGAGCCAAATGATCTTGTCTTCTGGCCGACTCGTTTGCCAAACAGTTTGGCAAGGCAGCGTTAAGATGAGATCACCAATGCGATCAACTCGTGCTATACAGATTTTTGACAATTTAAGTACCCGGTGGGTTTAATTGTTTTTTGAGAGCTGCAATTTGTTGCGTACGTAGTTCTGCTTTTCTCTTATTATCACTTTGAATTTTTTCTTTTTTCTTTAAAACTTCAGCCAATTTCTTTTCTGAGGTCTCTTTCTTTTTTTTATGAGCCGCTTGCATATCAACCATTTCTTTTTTATTTTTCTCTTCAGCATTCTTTTTTTCTAATGCCGTTTCATCAACGCGCTTAAGTAAAAGCGTTTTTTCTTCTTTCATTTTAACTAATAAAGCTTCCATTTGAGAAATTTGCTGAACACTATCTTTACTCATCTCATCTATATCAAGTCCTTTAGAAATTGATTTCAATCGTTCTGTATACGTCTTTTTCTCATTATCCAAAAAGCGTTTACGCCTGAGCATTTCAGCCAATCGACCGCGGATATCTCGCAATCGACTTTCCATTTCACTCGCAGAAGGTAGACTCGCAGGCACTGACGGAGCACTTCTAGCACTCGCATCTATAACGCTTTGCGCCACAAGATCTTGGGTAACCACAGTAGAAGGAGCCCCATTACTGTTGGAAGTTGGTATGATCTTAAAACCTAAATCTGTGAGCTGTTTTAAAAAATCATTTTCAATTGCCACAGGCAAACCTTTAATTGTCACAGCTTTACTTTGACCAATGAGCACTTTTTGAAGTTTCATCATATGCGGGAGAACCGCACCCAGAGCCGCTGGCCTGGTGCTAACATCGACTATTATATTAAGACAAACTGCCTGCAAAGCTTTTTGAATGCAGAGCAAAAAATCACCACTGTCATCTCCAGCTGGCACAGCTTCAAACTGGCAGTTGGCATTATCAATCTGATTATATGTAAATCCCATATCCTTACTTTAAATCGCAGGAGAAAAACCTTGCAATGTGAATTTGCAGAAACCAGAATGGAACTCACGTTAAAACCATAGGTTCAGTATCATTAGCCAGGAGTCATAAATGGACGCAATTCTCGAAGGTCACCTTTACAAGAACACATTGTCTCAACTTATAGATGCAGCTCAACTCATGAAACTAGACCCCAATATTTTGGAACGATTAAAAAAGCCCAAAAGAGCAATCATGGTCAGCGTTCCAACTCGTATGGACGATGGTACTGTAAAAGTATTTGAAGGCTACCGCGTTCAGCACAGTTCAACACTTGGCCCGTGTAAAGGTGGTATCCGTTATCACGAGGGTGTGAATCTCAGTGAAGTTTCAGCTCTCGCAATGCTTATGACTTTTAAATGCGCTCTCTCAGGTCTTCCACTTGGTGGAGCAAAAGGTGGCGTACGAGTAAACGCTAGTAAACTTTCACGCTCTGAAAAACAAAGACTCACTCGCCGCTACACAAGTGAAATATCAAGTTTCATCGGACCCGAAAAAGATATTCCAGCTCCTGATATCGGAACAGATGCTCAAACCATGGCTTGGATCATGGATACATACAGTCAAGAGCAAGGGTATGCAGTTCCCGGAGTTGTTACAGGTAAACCTATTGAAATTGGTGGAAGCTTAGGCCGCAATACATCAACCGGTCGTGGAGTTATTTATTGCGTTGAAGAGGCGTGCAATCATCTTAAAATTAAAATGGATCGTAACGTAAAAGTAGCGGTTCAAGGTTTTGGAGAAGTAGGCGCTGCCGCTGCAACTTGTGCCGACGAACTTGGTTTAAGTGTTGTGGCTGTTAGTGATGTCAGTGGCGCACTTTATAATGAAAAAGGTCTTAACATCACAGCTGTGAAAGAATATTACGCTAAAAACAAAACACTCCAAGGCTACAAAGATGCTGAGCATCTCTCTAATGATGCGCTATTAGAATTAAAATGTGACATTTTGGTTCCTGCGGCTATTGATGGCGTTATCAATGAATCAAACGCCAAAAAAATTAAAGCACGCATGATTGCAGAAGGTGCAAACGGCCCTGTAACTCAAGAAGCGCATCACATATTAACAGATAATGGTGTGTTTGTTATTCCCGATATTCTTGCAAATGCTGGGGGCGTTATTGTGAGCTACTTTGAATGGGTGCAAGATCTTCAGAACTTTTTCTGGAGTGAAAAAGAAATCAATTCAAGACTCAGAGAAATCATGTGCTCAACGTTTAAAGGAGTTTTAGAGTCATCTATTACTCACAAAACAGACATGAGAAAATCAGCAATGATCGCAGCTGTGAAACGTGTGAGTTCAGCAATGCTACTGCGCGGATTATATCCACAGTAAGATTATATTCTTATCCATTGGCAGTATTAGATTTTAGCGGTTGAGGCGCAAAACTCCATTTTGCGTCTTTCCCGTTATTTCATTGAAGAAACCGTGGCATTTTTCACTAATCGAACCAACACTACCTAATTCACCAACCGCACGCTTTGTTCGCTTAAATAAACCTACTTCCCACTTTTTATTAATTTTATCTGCTTTCTCACGAGCTTCTACTCGGTTGAGAGAAAGCGGGTCATTCGCTTTTTTACCAGCAAGATAGTCAGAGTAACGAACTAATAAATATTGGGCAATCGGAACAGATATGAGATGCCAAGTCGGAATTTTAATTCCAAATACATCACCAACAACAAGCCCCATGACTTGCAATACATTGAGCATCCAAGGAACAAGATAGACAATCTGATGCTCAAGGCTTGCTTGTTTCCACCCGGTATCAAATTGTTTTTTATGCCACCCGTTACTTGGATTCCAAATGTAAATGTTTGGTTTAAAATCTTTAGTATTTTCTCTTAACTCTTCTCGAAAACGCTGAAGTTGATACCAATAATCTTTTGTATGATTACTTACACCCGCATTGATCAATAAAGTTAGATTTTTCGTAAGTCCTGACCAATGAAATGGATTAAAACCTTCGAGTCCCGCGACCACCCCTTGAGGATTCATACCTACAACAAGTGCATAAGAAAACATGAGACTCACAGCTGAAGATTTAAACTTTCGCATCGTTGGAGTTCCTGTACGTGTCCAGTTTTTGTATGTACTTATAAAAGTTCCGACACCGATTCCAAAAATCGAAGTCAACACAACGGGGTACCAACTAAAATCATATGCTGGATCAATATTAGCTTTAAGTGCAGTTGCCACAATGGCTAGTGAGCCTTGCATAAAAGCTCCTGCAAATAAACTCATGGTAAAATCAGCAGTGGTAGGTTTTTTCCATTTTGCGTAAAAGTAATCACGCCAGTACTGAGCAGCATCTTTTGGTAAATATTGGGTCTCTAATATGCGATCACCAATTAACCACATTTTAACAACGTTACGTCCAGTTTCATTGGCTTCGATGTGTTGTCTAGCAATGATTTGACGAAGATGTGCTGAGTTAGGATCAACACCTTGAGATGGGTTTGAGCGCGTTTTTTTAGGAATAATTAAAATTGCAGTTTTTGATTGATCATGTACGACACGAACGAAGTACACACCATCACAGGCGTTGAGTTCAGCTTTTCCAAATCCATTACGCCTAATAACAACTTCGTTTTTATTAACAAGATCTTTTAAGCGTTCTTTTCCGTAGCGGCGTTTTAACTTGTCAGCTAAATTGTGAATTTCTACATTGAGATCTAACAGATCTTTTACTAACTCTTCTTTGTTGTCTGACCATTCTAACCCGCTCGAAATAGCATCTGGTGTTTGTGATTCTAATTGCTTAGCTTCTTGCTCATTTATTACTGATGCATTTACGAGTTCAAGTTTTTCAGAGTTTAAAGCTAAACCATCTGCTGGAATTGACTGTTCAAAAACAATAGCTGAAACATTTGGATTATTTGGAAGTTGTGCTTCTTGATCAGGTTTACCGTAGATTTTAGAAGATGAGGTGGGCTCTGTTATTTCAGTAGCATGTGCAGAATTTAGAGGCACAAAAGCCGCCTCAACTACTAAGGAAATTACTAGGGTAACCCTTATGGCTTTTTGCCAAATGCGCATCAGTAGTACCTGCACGTTAAAAACCCAATTTTACCTAGTACAAACCTAGTGCCAACTTAGTTTAAGAATGCGAGATAGCTATGTGCTTGAATGTTGTGATTATTTTTTTGAAAACCTTCAGAAATTATAACTACTTAGCATGCGTGCTCTGTTGAAAGTGCACCCATTCGTGTAATTTCTATAAGTGTTGGATTGAGTTACTTAAAAACGGGCCGGCCGGCAAACGGCAGCTTGCCCGACCCAGGGTTCATCAATGTCTTCACCCTTTAAAATGTCATATTGTTCGTTAATGTTATTGCTAGTTTTAATACCAATTTCATCTGAAGGCCCACCCACGACCGCGCAGTATCCTCTGTTACGAAGAATCTGAACTACACCATTCATATAGGCATCATGATTCGTGACGTAACCATCTGAGAATATATCTGGTCTATCAATATGGATTTGATCAACGGCACTTTGAACTGCACTCGTAAAATAATCAGAGTGCTGCACGACGCAACAACCATAAACTCCAGCAGGGCCTTCTGCAGCTCCACACTCATTCATCGACGGTGCTTGGCAAGGTAATGGTCCCGGAGGTCCACCACTGTCGCCAGTTGTTGTTCCCCCACCGCTGGTTCCACCGCCGGTTGTTGTTCCCCCACCGCCAGTTGTTGTCCAACCACCGCCCGTTGTCGAAGGAGTCGGTGATGTACTTGTTCGGTTGCGATTAGGAAGAGGTTTTTTTTTAGAAGACTGCGTTGTGTTAACACTGCCTTTACCACAACCATTGTAAAGTAGAGTGATAGCAAGTGTGAGACCCAAAAATCCAGTTAGATATTTCACCATCTTATTAAGATTATCGGGTGAATTAAGCCGAAACTAAAGTTTAATAAACGTGCTTAAGAAATTTTTCTAACTAGCCGATAGGCCAGTATTAGACAATAAACTTTGGAGCGGCAGACGAGGCTCGAACTCGCGACCCTCAGCTTGGGAAGCTGATGCTCTACCAACTGAGCTACTGCCGCACTTGCACTTGCACTTGCACTTGCGTACATGTACCACAATTAGAGTCTTGTGCAAACAGTTCCACACTGATTTAACTAACAATCTTATTTCAATATCCCTGACTCATTCCTTTGTACGACATGTTTTTCGCTTCTGACCGTTTTTTCATACGAGAAATATTCTTATCAAGAACTTCAAGCAGCCCAACAACACATTTTTTAAATTGCGATTCTGGTTGAGGACTCATCAATTGTTGAATTCCTTTGTATGCGTTTACTTCAGCTTGCAATTTTCTTTGTTGAACTCCCAAAGTATTAAACTGAGTAACAAGCGAAATTGATGGGGTTGTTTGTGATTTAATTTGTAATTGCAATTCATCAATCTTCAATTGATTTGCTATAATTTGGGCTTCTTTATTCACAATCGATTTTCTGTTTTGCTCATGCAACAATCGATTTCGTTTTCTTTCACTTTCAAGTCTACTTTTTTCTAGATCTGCAAGACTTGGTTCTTTCACAGTCTTTACGTCACCATTTTCATCAACAACAGAATACTTCACACCTTTTTTATTATCTCGAATATCTTGAAACGTCACATGCATTAAACCGCCACCAAACTGCTCATTCTGAGCAGTAAGTCTAATTTGTGGCTTTTCAACACCGATCAAATGACCCATTCTCTTCCCGATGAGTGCTTCACTAATACCTATAGAAATACCAGCCAGGGCCATTACACTCTCTCGCGATTGAAGTACTGCTCCAAGCTCAGCCTTTAGGTCTGCACTGATTTTTGATGTATCAAAAATTTCTTTCATTTTTTCATCAAGAAGCCTATGAAATTCTTCTTTATGCTTCACACTAACGTCATCAAGATATCCATTCTCTCGACGGTTTGCATTTTGTAAAAATGTTTTTTTAGATATATCGGTTGCATTTTCATAACTAACTGAATCTTTGATATCAGCAATTTCAACATTAGATTCAACCCGTTTTCCCTCTTTAACGGACTGTCTAATCATCGCGTTGTATGCTTCCTTATCAAACATTTCTTGCTTCTTTAATAAAATATATCTTGTCCACTCAGCTATGAATGTTTTAAGCGTCGTGCGTCTTTCGCCCGTAAAAGATTGATCACCACTTTGTCTTGCAGAGCTAGCCCTTGCACGTCGTATATCAACAGACACTTCAGATTTTTTAGTCGCTTCTTTCTCCAACCAATACTCATCTACAATTTTTTGAAAATCATCTGCCATGGCAGTATTGATACTTTTTATCTTATCACCACTTACAAAACGATCGATAAGACCTGGTTCTAAATTTGCGACCAACTTCAATACTTCCTGACCTTTAAGGTCGATACGAAATTGATTAAGTTGAGTTTGACTTCCTCTAGCTTCATAAGAAAACTTAGCTATTGCATCTTTCATTTCTTTAGACGGCGTTACTAGAACATCAAAAGTCATTTGTAATGATTCTCTAACTACATCTCTTGGTATTGGCAAAACATCTATTGGTAATGCCTGAGCCTGTACATGTGCTGTTTTTGCTTTTGTTTCAAGCTTTCCACCCAATACTTGAACGATTGCTTCTATCAATTGAGTTCTTTGATTCTCACCATACTGTGGCTCTTTTCCCAAAACTCTCCATAATTTTTCATATGATTCTTTACTAAGACTTCTAAATCCATGTGTCATTCCAGAAATAATATTTGAAATTGCCAATTCAACAAAATCTTCATAGCCAGGAGTATTTTTATAAAATTCTTTATATTCTTTTGAATGCTTCGCAATAAGCTTATCTAATAATTCGATCTTTTTCATATCAATTTGTTCGGCTTTTTTACCCTGCCGTTTTAATGCTTCAATTTCTACACTTTCTTTTTTATGAAATTCGTTGAGACTCAAGATGTACTTGTACATTGCAATGGCCTGTTGATGACTCCCACCAATTTGTCGACCCGCCTGAAGTATTGAACGAAAAACAATATCAGAATAATTAGAACCCAAGATAATTTTTGTAATTTCATCAAGACTTGCAATGGGCTTATTTAATCGCCCAGGTTCCAGCAATACAGGCTCTCCAATTTCCGGGCGCTGAACTACTACTAAATCCTCTACACGAGTGTGCGGATTTAAATTACCTGTAACAAAGTATCTGCTCACATTTTTTGCAATCACTCTATCTGAAGTTTTTCTAGAAATTACTTGAAGTGCTGCCAGAAATTTAAGGCTTGATGCTTTGGATAATTCTTTTCTTGTACCTTCAATTTGCATTTCTTCACTAATTTGAGAAAATGTTCTAGCTACTTCAGCTGTACTCATCGAAACATCTGCCAAAAACCCATACGCTTCTTGAGTTGCATTAAATTGATCTTGTAAAACAGCTTTTGCACGCTTGATATCTAGTGCTATCCTCTCGACTTCTGATTTTGCGGCTTCATTACCACCAGCTACGCGTTGTTTAAAGCGCAACAGTTTATTCATTTCAGCAGTTTTAATCGCGATATATCTACTTAAATAACTACTGCTTTGTTCTAATTCATATTCTTGGTTAGATTTTTTTTGCTTAAGAGCACGTCTTTGTTTACGCAACTTTTCCCAACTATTTAATTTCTCCTGAATTCGACTCCAGCGATAAAGCTCCAAAAATCCGATGTCCTGAGCTTGTTTAATCGCTGAGTCAATTTTTTTAATTTCTTGATCAGTATCTTCTAAATCTTTTTTAATTTTTGAAATAACATTTTTGTTCCACCAAAGTTGTTCATTACTGACTTGCGGTGAATTAACTGCTTCTAAAAGCTGGGGCGAAATATGCCTTAGCACACCTTGAACATCATTAGGCGTTAAACCATATTCAGCCAATATTTCAGTCAATCCTTCAGAAAATGACAAGGCTGTAGCATTTCGCACTTGTAATTGTAACCCTGAACGAATTTCGATTCTTTGCTCATCAGTAAAACGCTCGCCTTCTTGTACTAAGAGTTTATTCAGCGCTGTAAGCACCTCTGGCCGTGGTGTAATTGAAACAGATTTAATAAACTGTGTTTTAGTGTCTTGCGCAAATTGAGTCAAAAAAGCTTCTTGGCTTTCTTTTGTACCAACATTTAACATTGTATTGAAGAGTAACTTGGCCAGCGCAGGATCAACCATAGTTCTTGAATAAATTTTTACATCTAATTGAATAGGCCCCGCAGGTAAAGTACTTTTCATTTCAGTGTTTGCCTGAGCAAAAGATTCACCTGAAAAATCGAGTACACCTATTAAAATAAAAAAACCTACTCCAATAAAACGTATAAATTGATGCATACAGTTCTCCTTCAATACACTTGAGTAGAGCAACGCCGATGCCAAAATTACATAGATGTCACAAGTTCAGGCAGCAAAGAAAAATTCAACAATAACGAATACTTAGATAAACACGCTTAACGTCAGAGGGCTTCAAAAGCGGAAGTTTTTACGACTAATTTTGGCAAAGCCGTAAATAGCGCGACACATGTCTAAGTATATGACAGCGCAGATGTTGACGACAATGGGGTTTCTTGAAACTCTAGAACTGCAATGCTGACATACATAAATTGGTGGCACTGGTGGCTGCCACAATTTTTCATTTCTGGACTCATATGGATAGTTTTTGCTCCATCTATTGGAAGCATTTTTTTAAAATTGTTTCGTGCAAAAAAAAATACCTTTGAACTTTCAGATAAATCACAAGAGAGTTTAAATTTTATACTTGGGTTTATTATTATTTCTTACTTCTTAAGTTTTCTTGTTGCACTACATAACTTCGCTTTGCCCGTATTAATGCTACTTCTATCTGCGTTAACAAGTGTTAATTTCACAAAAGAAAAACAATTTAAAATATTAAAAATTACTATCTATGATTTTATTTTCATACTTCCGATATTTTTTTCTGCTTTATTGTCTCCCGTTTCCATTGATTCCCCTTTAGGAGCATTACAATTTTCTTTTTTCCATGATCAATGGCCTTTAGATTGGGGTAAAGACTTCGACACCCATATGGCATTACCAATGCTACTAGGTTCATGGTTTAAGAAAATCCCATTAACTCAAAATCTAGCAGTACAAGCCCCCTACTTCGCTCTACTCATATGGAGATCCGCATATCTGGCTTGGGAGTTAGCAAGACATCATTGGCCATTTAAGATTTCAGCAAAAAACAAAACATTCTTACTTACTCTCATGATGAGTACTGTTTATTATCGAAAAATTATTCACGTGAAAGCCTCACCCATCGGTGGATTATTCGCTATTTTATTTTGTTTCTGGATCACACACCCTGCTGCAAAAAACAACAAAGCTATTACAGGCGTTCTATTAGCCTCAACATTTATTTTTGGCGACTATGGAGCTCTTATCACCCTGCCACTCTTAGTAGTCTTACTCATCTCAAAACATCATAGTACAAGCATATTCAATCCAGCACTTTTATGGGCCTTAGCAATTGTTAGCCCTGATATTTTGAGAAAAACTTATATTTTTTCAAATGGGAATGTATTCATACTTGCACTAACCACGCTGCTCCTTGGTTTATTATTTTTCATTGTTAAAATATTCATAGACTGCTACTGCCGCTATCAAAATTCATTTAAGAATACTGAATTGTTTTTTTTCGCTATCATGTTATTCACAGCAATCCTTACCAATATTTTATTCACACCAGTAAGCATGAGTGAAAGCGCACAGTTTAATCTTTACCAATGGTCTATAGGTCGAGAGGGCATTTTACTTATTTTCTTATTATTTTTTATGTATAAATTTAAAACTCACGATAGTTCTAAAATCTTATTTGCCATACTGGGAGTACAACTACTCATGTATTCACTATTTAGATTCATCGACGGTACACCTCATTTTGGCTGGCCTAATCCCAATGATCTTTGGTGGAATTTAATGAAAAATTCTATGATGATTACCACCCCCTTAGTCATTAGCATTACTATGGCGATGATTATTTCTTATTGGCTTGATCATTTCGATAATAATAAATTTAAAAATAAAACTGTTGTTGCCTTCGTGTTTGCAGCACTGCTTTTATTACAAGATCCTTTAGTTAAAAATGTTAGAGATGGATCATTAGCCCCACACGCCCCCAGACTCCCAGTTGTTACAGGAGTTGCTGGAATCATTTGGCAGGCAATACATAAAAAAGCAGTATCCTCTGAAAGCGGCAATATTGTATTAAATTACCTGGCACTCCCAGAACCTAATTTAATAGAAAATATTTTTGAAATCCAAAAAAATTCAACCACACGAATAAATATCTGTATTGAACGGGAATTAAATCCTGTAGGTATTGCTGATTTTGATATTGAAACCTATACGATTGATAATCCTACTGGTGCTCACGGTTATATCAGAGCCCCCACCCAATGTTCACATTTCATACGAGCTCATAAAAAATCAAACTGTCTTAATTCAGAATTATTAATTTTTGACTCAAAATCCGCACTACTTTGCCAAGTTGCGAATTAATTAGACTATCAAGCTGGGGGGGGGCTGAGTCATCTGAAACGATGGGCGCGCTTGGAGTGCTGCTAAATATCGTTTTGACTCTGGATTGCTTTCTAGTAATTCTGCAGGTAGCCTTAAACCGACATACTCTAAGGCTGAACCCATATCTAAATCGGATTGGCTTAATGAACCGCTTAAAATCGTAGGCCGCTCCTTAATAAAGATTTCAAAACCATCTAGTGATGCTTTTACCACAGAGATACACTCCTCAAAAACAGAGCTATCTTGAAGTTCTTTAGATCGTTGAGCTTCTAAAAAATATTCAATACTCTTATCACAAATTCCAAGTGCAATTGCTGACCACCTTGAGGCGATAATGAGATCTTTCTCTGATTTTGCACGTAAAGGGCTATCACTCATTTTTTGATAAAAAACTTCCAAAATTAAATTTGAATCAATAAGTACATTACCACTTTTAAGTTGCAAAGTAGGTACTCGAGAAAGCGGATTCATTTTTGTTAATTCAGGGTTAGGCTTAAATACATCTAATAATTTTTCTTCAAATTTAATACCGTGCTCCAAAAAAGCCAAACGCACACGTCGCGCAAAAGGAGATCTTGCTGAAATAAACAATGTCGAATTTTTAAAGTCGATCATAACATCACCTTAAGATCAATATGCCCAATTAAAAGCCAACCCGTAACCACGGCTTCCGTCATTGTATGTCAATGGAGTAACTCCAAAATGATGTTCAAACCCAGCTCTGCCAAAAAGAATACCAATTGTAGCACCGGCGACGACATCACTAAACCAATGGGCATTGTCTGCCAACCTACTCATCGCTGTAACTGTGGCTAAAATATAACTAGGTACTGAATATTTCCAACCATAGCTCATTGCAATTGTAGTTGCTGAAGCAAATGATACTTGTGAATGCCCCGAGGGGAATGAAGTTAGAGTGTTACTATCAGGCCGCGCCCTCCTGACTGAGTATTTCAATGTATATGCGACAACTGTTGCTGAAAGTAGTCCCTCTGTAGAAGCAATTCCATTTTCTCTGTCAAAAATAAGTTGCCCAGCAGCGATTCCAGCTTCTGAAATACCCATTCCCCAAAAATTTCCAAAATTCGTAAGAGTCGTGGACATCCTTTGGTGCTCACCAGGACGATTATTCACCCAAGTGTCATGCATGGCTTGATCTTGACCAGCAGCGATAATTGTACCTAGAGCTCCAACAGAAAGTATGATTAGCCCCGTCTTGTCAAATGCATCTGAAAATGTACGGGATGCATGTTTATGTAGTGGCGCTGCATTGAGCGTACTTACGTTAATCAATAATAGAATAATTAAAAGTGAGAATCGAATTGTCATAAATTAAGGCTATTATTGAAATAGAACAAATGCAACGCTCAATTGCCCCTAATTATTGAAAACACAAAAATTCACCAGCATGCCAGCCATGAGCCTGAATCAAAGCTGTTTTGTAATCCGATGGTGATTTAACATGGTTCGTGGTGAGCCATTCATTAATCTTGCGGGCAGACCAATAATATTGCGTACGTGAGGGACTGCCCTCTTCTATTATATCGTCTTCATAAAACTTCCAAATTTCTTGGTCTGTTTTCAAACAATCAATAATAGCTTTATCAATTTTAGAATAATTCGCAAGGCACCACTGCATTTCTTCAGGAAAGTAATAATGATGTAAATGTAATGGCACCTCTGGATAAACAAGCTGAGAAAAAAGTGTGGCTAAACCCTCACTGGTAATATGCTCATGAGCAGTCATCGCATCTAAATATTCTTTTCGAGATACATCAGTTAATGGCTTTCCAAGAAAACTCCAAACCTTAGGCTGATGATCACGATAGACATGAGAGAGTTCATGAGCCATCAAGGCTTTAAGGTACCCCTCATCAGCATCAGGATGATCAATACCAAACCAAACCGCATGTGAACCAGAATCATAGCGAGCAAATCCATCAAAACGCATCAAACTAGGACTCAGCCTAACTTCGCCTTCTAATTTCTTACCAAAAATACTCTCAACCTTATCTACTACTTCTGTTGCCAGTGTAGTGAATGAAACAGCTAATTTTCGTTGTGATTTATATTCATCACCCTTCATCCAACGTTCGGCATTCTCAAGATCAATCCCCCATTCTTCTGCCATTTTTTTAAGAACAGTAAGTTGCTCATTTGTAGATAGTGCCGTTTTTAGACTTCCGGTTTTATCAAATGATTCAATACACGGTGTATAGTAATTAACGACCTTCATGTTGCGCCTTTTTAAGCCTGTCATTAATTGCAACACCTAGACGCTCTTCTGGAAACGCCAATGCATAGATCATATTAAATTCAGACTCATCTATTTCTCGAAGAGTCGAAAATAAATTTCGTGAAGCTTCATCATAATTTCCAACTATCGAAAGTGGGAAAATATTCTTAAACCCTGCGTTTTCAAATTTCTTTACTTCCTTGTTAGAAAAGCAAACAAGTGCCGCAGTCGAGAGGTTTTTTTTGATTCCTCTTTTTTTAACAAACTCAGTCAACCCCTTCGCATCAAAATACCTCAATGGCTTTTGTGGTGCATAGTGAAAATCAAGCATGCCCGGTGATACTGGCCGAACAATACTACTTTTTACGTTGATTTTAATTTTATGGCCCAAGACTATTTCTAAATCCTCTAAACTAATACCGCCAGGGCGCAATATAATAGGCTCATCTAGTAATGAAATAACCGTAGATTCCACACCCACTAGACAAGGCCCGCCATCAAGAATAACGGAAACTTTTTTTCCTAAACTTTTTTCTACTGCTCGAGCAGTGGTGGGGCTTAGACCCTGAAATTGATTTGCACTGGGCGCAGCAATCGCTTTGTTTGAATTTTTAATCAAAGCAAGGGCTATTAGATGTCTAGGCATTCTCACAGCTACAGCCTCAAGCCCAGACGTTACCTCTGAGGGCAATGATGTTTTCTTTTTTAATACAATGGTAAGTGGCCCTGGCCAAAATTTTTCAATAAGTTTAACCGCAATAGGAGGCAATTCTTCAACAACCGTTTCTAATTGCTCGCGCCCAGCGACATGTACAATAAGCGGATCCCAATCAGGACGTTGTTTAATTTCAAATATTTTTTTAACAGCTGAAATATTATGTGCGTCTGCACCTAAACCATAGACCGTTTCCGTAGGAAATCCAACAACATCCCCACTGAGAATTAATTCGACAGCTCGATCAATATTTTTTTTCTGCTTACCATCAATAATCATTTTTGTTTTCTTAAAAACTGATTGACACCAAGACTACTCAAGGCATTTTTATCTCTCAAAACTTTAACTGACATTGTTTTTTTATACTGCGATACTTTCTTTCGAATACTCAGACCCTGAGGATCATCATTTGTACCAAGAATTTGGGCAGCCAACAATGCGGCATTTGTGGAATTATCAACAGCTACTGTTGCTACGGGAACACCTCTTGGCATTTGAGCAATAGACAAAAGTGCATCTAAGCCATTCATCGCACTGCTTTTAATGGGTACTCCAATAACGGGTAATATAGAAAATGATGCCAACATCCCAGGAAGATGAGCTGCTCCGCCGGCTCCAGCAATAATAATTTTCACGCCGAGCACTTCCCACTCAGCAATGCATTTTTGCAATAATTTAGGAGTACGATGAGCAGAAACAATATGAGTCTCATACTTAATTTTCATCTGATCAAGAATCACACCAGCAGTTTTCATAACTGGCAAATCAGACTTACTACCCATAACAATAACAACTTTTATACTTTTATTCACCAACACTCCTCAGTACACATCAAACACTTTTCATTCTTGTATTTTACTACAATCGTCATCTCGCTATCATTACTTAACTACAACTTTACACATTCACTCTCTCATTTTTTAACAACAACTTTACTTATTTTTATTATACGTCAATTACTTTGCGAACTTTTTTTGCTAGCGCTAAGGCATGCACACTATTTTTCCCAACAACATTTACATGTCCCAATTTTCTACCAAGTGTGGCGCCAGCTTTACCATACCAATGTATCCAACTTTGCGCATGAGCCTTATCAAATGTAATTCTTGACTGATCTTTTTGAATTGCACCAATGATATTCATCATTGCCCCAGCTTTAACAGCCAAGTTCGTATCACCAAGAGAATATCCAAGAACAGCTCTCCAATGTTGTTCAAATTGACTTACAGTGCATGCATTCATAGTTATATGTCCTGAATTATGCACACGCGGAGCAATCTCATTGACCACAACATCGCCATTATTAAGCCAAAACATTTCGACTCCAAAAACGCCGATACCCTCAAACTTTTTGATAACTTTCTGAGCAATATCCTGAGCTTTTTTGACAATATTTTTAGGTATACCTGCCGGGATCATAGTCCATTGACACATTCCATTTTCTTGATGAGTTTCAATAATAGGATAACAATTCGTTTCACCCGTGATAGAACGAGCTACAATAACAGCAATCTCTTTTTTAAATTTCGCCAACGGCTCTGCATATCCATTAAAACTGGAGTAATCTTTTTTAAATGTTTCATAATCAAATTTGTCTTTGCCCTGAATAATAAAAGTACCGCGGCCATCATAACCAAATTGTGCTTTTTTAAGAACAAATGAAGGCCCAAATTTTTCTTCTACTTTATGAATATCCTCAAGTGATCGCACCGGAATAAAATCAAGCGTTGGAATCTTATATTTTTTCAAATTATTTTTTTGATCTAATTTATTTTGCACTAATTGAAGACAATCAAGACTAGGGTACAATGGTTTTGCCCCTAGAACAGCTTGTAGTAGAGCAAGATCCACAAATTCGTTTTCGATGACCAATACATCAACTTTGTCATAAAACTTTGCCAAGCTTTCAACTGATTGATCATCGATAAAAGCTTCAGCGGCTACCTCAACAGCACATTCATCCATAGAGCGAACAAACACATAAGGCCTTAGGCCAAGGTTATAAGCCGACAATGCCAACATCCGAGCGAGTTGTCCGCCCCCAAGTATTCCTACTTTTACAGGCAATAATTTTGCATTGCTCATTTATTCACTTTCATTAGTGTTTCTAAAAATTCAATAAACTCAGGCGAAATCCAATTCTGTTGATCCAATACTTTTCTAACAAGTTTTTTATCTTTTCCAATAATATAAGTTTCAGGAATTTTCTTTGTGCCATAAGTTTCCGCAAGTTTACCAGAAACATCAATGCCCGCAATAAAGTTTTTAGCCGAAGGTTGTGGCCCAGCCGTTAAAAATGTATTCATTGCTTCGAAATTATCATCCATAGATACTGCAATTATTTTAAGCCGCTGATCATCAGCATATCGCTTAGATAATTCTACAAAGCTTGGATACTCCACATGACATGGCTCACACCAACTCGCCCAAAAATTAAGGATGATGACCGTATTTTGATAATCCAAAAGTTTTATATAATTAACACTAGCCGGATCAATTTTTCCTGCTTTCACTAAAGCTTGATCAAATCGGGGTATACTAAAATCCGGCACTCCGGTTTTTTGAAACTGTTCTATTTGACTGGCATAACTAACTTCTAAAGGAGATGTAACAAATAATTTAATTCCATATGAGCCAATACCCATAAAAACCAGAACTAAAACCATCAATTTCAATCTTGAATTCATTTTATTAATTCTGGTCATGTGTCTTACTCAACTGTGTTATTCAATATCCTTAAAACTGACTTTTATAGTGACATTTGAAGACAAACATTCAAACAAAAAAAACAGGCAACTTCTTATGGAAGTTGCCTGCTCTGAATTACTATTTTAAAAGACCCTAGCCTTACTTGCTTTTCTTTTTAGCAGGAGCCTTGGTTTCTTTTTTTGCAGCTTTTGTAGCTTTAGCCGCTGCTGTTGTAGATGCTTTTGCTTCGCGAGCAACTTTTTTATCATCGCGCGCTTTAGCTTTTGCCTCTTTACCGCCCGCTGCTAAGTCTTTCTCAGCTTTTTTGGCTTTCTTTGTGGTCTCTTTATCGACTTTCTTAAGTTGTGCATCAAGAAATTCAATAAGTGCCATCTCAGCATTATCACCAGGACGACGACCTAATCGGTAAATACGGGTGTAACCACCAGCACGGTCTTTAAAACGTGGCGCAAGTTCCGCAAACACTTTTGCAACTGTCTCTTTATTAGGAATTCGAGATAACAAAAGCCTTCTATCTGCTAATGAACCACGTTTGCCTAAGGTCACAGCTTTCTCAGCCCAACGGCGAAGCTCTTTTGCTTTCGCAAGTGTAGTTGAAATACGCTCATGTTCAACAAGACTAATCACGAGATTTCTTAAAAGCCACACACGCTGATTGTAAGGCCGGCTGAAACTTTGTGTTCTAGACGCGTGTCTCATACTTAGTTATCCTTCTTAGGCTCGTTAGGGTTCCAATTTTGTGGAGGCCACCCATCGAGTTTCATTCCCAATGACAATCCCATTTCATTTAAAATATCTTTGATTTCATTCAAAGATTTACGACCAAAGTTTTTAGTCTTAAGCATTTCCGCTTCTGTTTTTTGAACAAGTTCACCAATGTAACGAATGTTGGCGTTCTTTAAGCAGTTTGCTGAACGAACTGACAACTCAAGGTCATCAACAGAACGAAAGAGGTGTTCGTTGAGAGTCGGTGAAGACTTCTCAAGTTCATCTGCTTCTGGCTCCATGCTCTCATCAAAATTGATAAAAACTTGGAGTTGTTCTTTCATGATTTTGCTACCAAGACTAACAGCTTCTTCTGGCTGAATACTTCCGTCTGTCCAAACTTCAAATGTGAGTTTGTCATAGTCAGTACGTTGACCTACACGTGCGTATGTAACGTTGTAGTTTACGCGACGAATAGGACTGAAAATAGAGTCAACGGCAATATACCCAACAGGCAATTCTTGTTGCTGTTCATCTGATGGCACATAACCACGGCCCAACTTAATCAAAATCTCAGCAGAAAATTTTCCACCTTTACCTAAAGTAGCAATGTGCTGTTCAGGATTTAAGATTTCAACTTGATCATCTGTTTGAATATCGGCACCTGTAATTGGACCTTCAGATGTTTTTTCAATACGCAGAGTCTTTGGACTTGCTGTGTATTGTTTGAATCGAAGAAGTTTCAGATTTAAAATAATATCTGTAACGTCTTCAACTACATCGGGAATTGTGCTGAACTCATGTAATACGCTTTCAAAGCGAACTGCAGATACAGCAGATCCCATCATTGAACCCAAAAGTACTCGACGTAAGGAGTTACCAATAGTAACGCCATAACCTCTTTCAAGAGGTTTCACGGTGAATTTACCATAGGTGTCCGTAAGAGATTCTTTTTCGATCTCAAAACTTTTTGGGCGGATTAAATCTCTCCAAAATTTATAATAATGTTCCTGCATACCCATGTCGCCCTTGCTCCTTATCTTGAATAATATTCTACAACCATGTGTTCTTCGATTGGGAAAGTTACATCCTCACGAGTAGGTGTATCCTTGATGGTACCTTTAAAGTCACCATGTGCAGGATCCAACCACTTGGGAATTTCCCTTCGCTTAGCTCCTTCAATCGCAGCCATGACTTTATCCATCTGGCGGCTCTTTTCACGAACTTCAATAATATCGCCTTTTTTAAGTTCATAGCTTGGCATGTTAACCATTTTGCCATTCACCATGAAATGACTGTGCTTCACTAAATGCTTCGCCTCATTTCGGCTGCTAGCAAAACCCAAAAGATAGACGGTATTATCTAAGCGACGCTCAAGCTTGAGCAGTAATGTTTCACCAGTAACGCCTTTTTCTTGCTCAGAATCTCTGAAGTAACGGCGAAATTGGCTTTCAAATATTCCGTAAATTCTTTTTACCTTCTGCTTCTCGCGAAGTTGAAGAGCAAATTCAGAAAATTTCATTCTTGCTTGACCATGCTGTCCCGGGGGGTAAGGACGACGCTCAAAACTACACTTGTCAGTGTAACAGCGGTCACCCTTCAAAAACAATTTCATGTTCTCTCTGCGACATAGTCTACATACATGTTTAATAGCACGACTCAAAGTTCTAACCTCCTGTAGTCTTAGATTCTTCTACGCTTAGGCGGACGACACCCATTATGTGGGATTGGGGTAACGTCTTTGATGGAGGTAATGCGCAGACCAGCAGCAGCCAACGCACGCAAAGCCGGCTCCCTGCCAGCTCCGGGACCTTTTACAAAAACACCCACTGTACGCATTCCGCATTCTACGGCTTTACGAGCAGCGTCTTCAGCTGCAACTTGCGCAGCAAAAGGGGTTCCCTTACGAGAACCTTTGAAACCTTTATGTCCAGAACTCGACCAAGCAACTACAGCTCCACTCACATCACTGATCGTGACGATTGTATTACCAAATGATGCTTGAATATGTGCGAGTCCAGATTGGACGTTTCTTTTTACTTTTTTCTTTTTAACAACGCCTTTTTTTACAACTTCGGGCTGTGTAGCCATTTTTTTATTACCTCTTTAACCCTATAAAATTTGTTTACGTGTCAGTACATCAAGCGGCACTGAAATTATTTAGATGTTGGTGCTTGTTTTTTTCCAGCAATTGTTTTGCGTGGGCCTTTACGAACGCGTGCATTGGTACGAGTACGCTGACCACGAGTTGGTAAACTACGACGATGACGAATTCCACGGTAACAACCAAGATCCATCAAACGTTTAATATTTAATGCAACCTCACGACGCAAATCACCTTCAAGTTTAAAATCGCGATCAATAACTTCTCTGATCTTTGCAATATCAACATCTGAAAGTGTATCGGTACGTTTAGCTTCATCAACGCCAGCTTCTTTCAAAATCTTGCGAGATGAACTAACACCAATACCGAAAATGTAGGTAAGGCCGATTACAATTCTTTTATTTCTGGGAAGATCGACACCAGCTAAACGAGCCATTTACAAATTACCCCTGACGTTGTTTATGTTTTGGGTTGTCACAAATTACGCGAACAACGCCACGACGTTTAATTAATTTACATTTCACACAAATCTTTTTTACTGACGCACGTACTTTCATTTTTTCTCTCACTAAGCGCTTATTGAGCGCGGAAAATAATTCTTCCTCGAGTTAAATCATATGGAGAAAGTTCTACAGTTACTTTGTCACCAGGTAAAATACGAATATAGTGCATGCGCATTTTTCCTGAAATATGAGCCAAAACTTTGTGTCCGTTGGCAAGTTGTACACGAAACATCGCATTGGGAAGAGGTTCTAAAACCGTACCCTCAACTTCTATGCTTTCTTCTTTTGCCATAACTCCCGACGACATTATAAAATATCCCGGTCACTCAGTATTACCGGGCCTTGTTCTGTTATTGCCACAGTGTGTTCAAAATGAGCTGCGAGACTACCATCCACAGTTACAGCTGTCCAGTTGTTTTTAAGCACTTTCACCTTGTAACTTCCAACAGTTATCATTGGTTCAATTGCGATTACCATTCCTGGCTCAAGCTTGATTCCGACACCTTTTTTTCCAAAATTTGGAACCTGTGGCTCCTCATGAAGTGATCTGCCGATACCATGTCCAACAAACTCACGTACTACGCCGTATCCATGTTTTTCTGCATGTTCTTGTACGGCATATCCCAAATCTCCTAATCGGTTACCGGGATAAGCAGCCTCAATGCCCTTATAAAGGCATTCACGTGTTACTTTTATGAGTTTTTGAGCTTCAGGGCTAATTTTACCAATAGGTATTGTTACTGCCGAATCTCCATACCATCCATCGAATACAACGCCAAAATCAATACCAACAATATCACCACTTTTTAGAATGCGATCGTCTGGAATCCCATGAACAACTTCTTCATTAACACTTATGCAAAGTGTTTTAGGAAAACCGTGATAACCCTTAAATGCAGGCTGAGCACCCTTCTTTATGGTTAAATCATACGCCCTTTTATCAAGGTCATTGGGTGACATGCCTTCGGTAGTTTCATCAATGAGGATTTGAAGAATTTCAGCAACGATCTGAGAAGCTTTTTTAATTTTCGAAATTTCACGCTCTGACTTCACTGTGTACATATTAAGATTTCACTGCAGAGCAAATACGGTCAAACACAGAATTCGGTTCACCAACCCCATCAACATTTACAAATTTCTGAGCTTTTTGAAAATAGCTTTTCAAAGGGGCGGTACTCTTTTCATAAACCTCTAAACGTGTATCAATTACTTCTTCTTTATCGTCGGGGCGTTGTTCAAGTTTTCCTTGGCATAAATCACATATGCCAGCATTTTTTGAAGGTTTCAATATTGTATGAAACGTTGCTCCACATGATGAACAAATACGTCTTCCCGTTAATCTTGATTTGAGTAATTCCCGAGGCACTTCAAGAAAAATTGCACGATTTACCTGCGCATTTTCATTTTTTAAAAGTAAATCTAATGATTCAGCTTGAGCAGTAGTGCGAGGAAATCCATCCAAAAGCATTCCTGCTTTCTTTTGAACTTTCATTACTTCTTGAATAAGCCCCACAACAATTGAATCGGAAACAAGAACTCCAGAATCTAAATATTTTTTAGCTTCAAGACCAAGTGGTGTTTGAGCTTTGATGGCAGCACGAAGAAGATCGCCGGTACTAACATGTGTGAGATGAAATTTTTCAGCAATTAGTTGAGATTGAGTCCCTTTGCCGGCACCAGGAGGACCAAACAAAACTAAGTTCAATTAGAGGCCCTCCGCCCACGGATTTTAGCTCCTCGCATGAAACCTTCATATTGATGTGTAATGAGATGTGATTGAATTTGCTGAACGGTATCTAGAGCCACACCAACAAGAATCAACAGACTCGTTCCACCAAAATAAAATGGAACTTTCGCTTGAGCAATAAGTAACCCTGGCAAGACGCACACAGCACTAAGATAGATGGCGCCACCAACGGTAATTCGACTTAATACTCCCTCAACATAGTCAGCAGTACTTTTACCAGCACGAATTCCAGGAATAAATCCGCCGTATTTTTTTAAATTTTCAGCCATGTCATCGGGCTTAAATACAATTGCGGTATAGAAAAAACAGAAAAATACAATCAAAGCGACATAAAGCACATTGTACAACACGCCCGTAGGCTGAATGGCATCTTGAATACTATTCATCCACGGAGCTTTAATAAATTGAGCTAACGTTGCCGGAAACATTAGAAGACTTGAAGCAAAAATAGGAGGAATAACACCCGCAAAATTTATCTTAAGAGGCAAATGTGTACTTTGTCCGCCCATAACTTTTCTACCAGATATTCTTTGGGAATACTGAACAGGTATACGCCGTTGCCCGACTTCTAAGAAAATTATAATCGCAACAACAGCAATCATTAGAGCTAAGATTCCAAGACCAATGATTGGACTCATTTCACCTGATTTCATCAATTCAATAGAATTAAGAAATCCACCAGGTAATCCCGCAATGATGCCAGCCGCAATCAACAGACTTGTTCCGTTGCCAATCCCTTTTTCTGTCATCTGCTCACCGAGCCACATGATAAAGCAAGATCCTGCAGTAAGTGTAATTACAGTCATTACTTTAAAGGGAATACCTCCTACAAAAGTACCTAAAATTAAAGGCTGCCCTGAAGGTGCAGTTGAGTTTTCAAGATATGTTGCAATTCCTAAACCCTGAATAATACAGAGCACAACCGTACCGTAACGTGTGTATTGCTGAATTTTCTTTCGCCCTTGCTCGCCTTCTTTATTAAGGGCTTCAAGATATGGAAAAACAGCTGTGAGCAATTGAAAAATAATTGAACTTGAAATGTAAGGCATGATCCCTAAAGCAAAAATAGAAAGCCGCTGAAGAGCTCCACCACTAAAAAGATTAAAGATACCAAGAATTCCATTATTCTGAGCTTGGAAAAAAGAATCTAATGCCGCACCGTTAATTCCAGGTGTGGGTACATGGGAGCCGAAACGAAATACGGCAATCATCGCCAGGACAAATAGAAGTCGTCGTCTGAGTTCAGGAATCTTTGCTAGTCCTTCGATTGCCACTTTTACTTAATCTCCTCGATGGTTCCACCTGCTGATTTAATACCTTGCCCTGCTCGATCACTAAATTTATGGGCTTTAACGATCAATTTTTTTGTTAATTGACCTCTGCCCAAAACTTTAATTGGAAGACCCGTCTTTGCAATTCCAGCCTTAACTAAAATTTCAGGAGTAACAGTTCCGTCAAAACGAGCCAACTGATCTAAATTAACAGTGCTATATTCTGTACGAAAAATATTTGTGAAACCAAATTTTGGTAAACGACGATGCAAAGGCATTTGTCCGCCCTCAAATCCTCTTTGTACAACACCATGTGAACGAGCTTTTTTACCCTTGTGTCCACGAGTCGCTGTCTTACCATGACCTGAACCTGGTCCACGGCCAATACGCTTATTTTTTTTGGTGGCTCCTCTCAGAACCTCCAATTGAGATAACATGTTAGCCATGATCAGCTTCCTTTCTGTACTTCAAGAAGGTGCTGCACATGAAAAATCATTCCGCGAGTAGCGGGATTATCTTTCACTACAGATTCGGAGTTTCTCTTACGAAGTCCGAGACCTTTGACAGTTGCGCGCTGTGAAGGCGTGCTACCAATAATGCTTCTAATTAATTTTACTTTGAATGTTTTTGCCATAAAAGTCTCTTTTACACTGTTACTTGTCTAAGTTTATCAACTGTTTCTCGCGTTTGAAGCTGCTTCAAACCAGAAAGCGTTGCGCGCACCACATTATGGGGATTACTTGTACCAATACATTTTGTCAGAATATTTTTAACTCCTGCAGATTCTAATACCGCCCGAACAGCTCCACCGGCAATAACCCCGGTACCATCACTTGCTGGTTTCAAAAGAACTTGGCTTGCACCAAATCTCCCGAGAACTTGGTGAGGAATACCACCATCGTGGATGGCAAGATGAACCATATTTTTACGAGCTTGTCGGCTTGCTTTTCCGATAGCTTCTGGAACTTCGTTAGCTTTACCTAATCCGACACCAATGGTGCCTTTTCCGTTCCCGATAACTACTAATGCTGAGAATGAGAATCTGCGTCCGCCCTTAACAACTTTAGCAACACGATTGATACAGATTACTCGCTCTTCAAATTCGGAATTTTGCTCCGCCATACTTTCTCCAGTTTCTTCTTAAAATTTCAATCCAGCTTCGCGAGCCGAATCTGCAACTTCTTTTACTTTTCCGTGGTATCTATAACCATTTCTATCGAACACGACGGCAATAATATTTTTTTCTTTTGCACGTTTAGCAACAACACCACCCATTTTTTTGGCTGCTTCTTTATCTTTTTTTCCACCAAAATCTTTTTCAAGAGTTGAGCATGCTACCAAAGTTCGCCCAGCTGTATCATCAATCAATTGAACGTAGAGATGGCTAAGGCTTTTAAAAATAGTCATGCGTGGACGATCAGTTGTCCCTGAAATCGCCTTACGAATTCGCATTTTCTTTTTGAAGCGTCCAACTCTTTTTTTCTCTGTCTTATTACGATATTTAATAGCCACAAGCTACCTCACTTACTTACTGATTTACCGGCTTTACGTCGGATCGTCTCGGTATCGTATTTAATACCTTTTCCTTGATATGGCTCAGGTTCTTTGAAGCCACGTATTTTAGCGGCTACCAAGCCCACTAAATTGCGGTCTGCGCCGCTAACAATAACACGCGTATTTTTTTCAACCTTAATTTCGATTCCTGTTGGAATATCAAAATCAATGTCGTGTGTGAATCCAAGATTAAGCTGGAGTTTTTTACCAGCAACATTGGCCTTATAACCTACACCGTTAATATCTAAAATTTTTGTGAATCCCTGTGTGACACCTGTCACAGCGTTATTCAACAATGCACGATACAAACCATGCAATGCGCGAACTTTTTTTGATTCATTGGCACGCGCCAAGGTCAACAAACCACCTTCAACTTTTGCGGTGATTGCCGGGTTTAACTTGTAGCTCAATGAAGTTTTAGCACCCTTAACGGTAACTGTGTTTCCAGCGCCAATATTAATTTGAACTTCTTTGCCGAAATTAACCGGCATTTTTCCAATACGTGACATATTTTACCTCTCACCAGACCGAGCAGATGTATTCGCCGCCGAATCGTTTTTCTTTAGCTTCGTCGCCAGACATAATGCCATGGCTTGTAGAAAGAACCGCCACACCAAAACCAGTGCGAACAGATGGAATTTCATCAACACCAATGTATTTGCGTAAGCCAGGTCGGCTTTCACGCTTCAAGTGTGTCAGAACAGGGGTACCTTCATTGTCGTATTTCAAATAAATACGCATCATGCCCTGTCTATTATCTTTCACAACACGAAAGTTCTTAACAAGCCCACGACTCTTAAGAACATTTACAATGCCTTCTTTAACAGCGCTATAAGGTACATCTACCTTATCGTGCTTGGCACTACTTGCATTTCTAATTCTTGTTAACAAATCAGCAATTGGATCCATTTATTTTTATCTCCGTATAACTCTTAGCTTTAATTACCAGGAAGCTTTAACTACACCAGGCAACAAACCATTTGATGCCGCTTTTCTAAAGCACAATCGACACATAGCAAATTTTCTCAAAAAGGCTCTAGACCTTCCACAAAGAGGACAACGATTGTACTTCCTTGCTGAAAATTTTGGTTTACGCTTGGCTTTCGCCATCAATGTTTTTCTTGCCACTTTTTCCTACTCCTATTTCTTAAAAGGCATTCCGAATGCCGTGAGCAAAGCTTTACTTTCTTCATCTGATTTAGCTGAAGTACAAATGGTGACGCTTAATCCACGAACTTTTTCGATTTTTTCATAATTCACTTCAGGAAAAATAATCTGTTCTTTAACACCACATGAGTAATTTCCGCGTCCATCAAAGCTGTTACCACTCAAGCCTTTAAAGTCACGAACACGAGGTAGACCAATGTGAATAAATCTTTCCAAAAAATCATACATTTTACTGTGACGTAAAGTTACGGAAGCACCAATTGGCATTCCCTGACGAAGCTTAAAGTTTGAAATAGATTTTTTAGCTCGTCTGATAACAGGTTTTTGTCCAGCGATTTGCATTAATTCCTGAGCAGCTATATCCAATACTTTTCCATTTTGAGTTGCCTCAGCAATAGATAGGTTTAATACAATTTTTTCTAAGCGTGGAACTTGCATTGAACTTTTGTATTTAAATTGGGTCATCAATGTAGGGATGACTTTAGTTTTATATTGTTCTTTTAAACTCACTTAGCACCTCGCTCTTTGCTTTTACCTTTGGTGGTTACGCGAGAATTCTCCTTCAACCATTTAGAAATGCGCATAGGCTTTCCTGTTTTGGATGACACGGGCAAAACCTTACTCACATGAAGAGGAGCTTCCTTTTCAATAATTCCACCTTGTGGATTTGCTTGTGATGGTTTTGTATGGCGTTTTACGAGATTGATTTTCTCAACAACAATTCTGCCTTTATCTTTAATCATTCGCAGAATTTTGCCGCTTTTACCTTTATATTTACCTGATATAACTTGAACTACATCATTCTTTTTATATGCAGGATATCCGTCTACTTCTTGTTCTTTCATAAATTCCTCAAATAACTTCTGGGGCTAAAGAAATAATTTTCACAAACTGTCGAGCTCGCAATTCACGAGCAACAGGACCAAAAATACGAGTTCCAATGGGCTCTTGCTGCGCATTAATCAAAACAGCTGAGTTATCATCAAAAGCGATATAACTACCGTCTGCACGGCGTGTTTTTGAGATTGTTCGTACGATAACTGCTTTATGCACTTCACCTTTTTTAACTTTTGCATTTGGCAAAGCGGTTTTAACAGAAACGACAATTGTATCTCCAATATTTGCAGATCGGCGCATACTGCCACCCAATACTTTGATGCACATTACTAATTTTGCACCAGAGTTATCTGCAACCGATAATCTTGTTTGTTGAAATATCATTTTTTACTCCGCTGTTAAAACAGCTTTTTCCAATATTTGCGCTAACTTCCAACGCTTTGATTTACTCATGGGAAGGGTTTCATAAATCAAAACCTTATCTCCAATTCCAGCCTCTTCTTTATCATCATGGGCATAAAACCGGCTTGTTCTGTTTAAGAACTTTTTATATTTCGTATGCATCACGCGTCGACCCACTTCAACTGTGATGGTTTTTGTCATTTTATCACTTACGACAATACCTACTTTTTCTTTTCTAACCGGGCGTTTACTTTTTTCTTCCATAATTCCTTACCTGCTAACTTTTTCAGTAATTATTGTTTTTACTCGCGCCAAGGTACGTCGAACATCTTTAATCTTGGCTGTATTTTCCAAAGATCCAGAAATGTTTAGCAAACGAGTATTAAATAACTCTTCAGCCAATTCTTTGGAACGCTTCTTTAAATCGTCGAGAGTAAAGCCTCTCAGTTCTTTTGCTTTCATTATAACCTCTACATTAACCGTGAAATAATACGTGTCTTAACAGGAAGCTTATGAGAGGCAAGTCTCAAGGCTTCATCTGCAACATCTTTTGTAACGCCACCCATTTCATAAAGAACACGACCGGGCTTGGCAACAAATACCCACTCTTCAACGTTTCCTTTACCACTACCCATACGAGTCTCGGCAGCTTTTTTGGTAATAGATTTATCAGGAAACATCCGAATCCAAATTTTACCACCACGTTTAATAAATCTTGAAACTGCAATACGTGCTGCTTCAATTTGACGTGAAGTGATAAATCCAGGTTCCATAGCTTGAAGTGCGAAATCACCAAATGCGAGATCGTTCCCGCGTGTAGCGAAACCCTTCATTCGCCCTTTATGACGCTTTCTATATTTTACTTTCTTAGGACTTAGCACGCTGTGCCTCCGTTGCTTCCTTAGTATTCAAAATATCGCCCTTATATACCCAGGCTTTAACGCCGATGATGCCGTATGTGGTAAGGGCTTCTGCAGTACCGTAATCAATTTCAGCACGCAAAGTGTGAAGAGGAACACTCTTCTCACAATACCATTCACGACGAGCAATATCAGCACCATCAAGACGACCAGAGACAGCTACTTTTGCTCCTCTCACGCCTAAACGAATGGCACTTTGCAGAGCTTTTTTCATAGCACGGCGAAACGAAATACGTTTTTCAAGTTGCAAAGCGATGTTCTCTGCTATCAATGTAGCGTCAATTTCAGCTTTACGTATTTCTTGAATATTTAGAAATACTTCATTTTTTGTCAGCTTTTGTACTTCGGCTTTAAGTGCATCAATGCCTGTTCCTTTTTTACCGATTACAACACCTGGACGTGCAGTTAAAATATTAATTTTAATTTTGCTGGCTGCACGCTCAATTTCAATTTTGCTAACACCTGCATGATTTAATTTCTTTTTCAAATATTTACGAAGCTTGAAGTCTTCGTGCAAAAGAATCGCATAGTCCTTTTTTGCATACCAACGAGAGTCCCAGGTTCTATTGATTCCTACTCTAAATCCTATTGGATTAACTTTTTGTCCCACTTAAGAATCCTCACTCATCTTTCTTCAAGAATTAAATTAACATGACTTGTTTTTTTCTTAATCTCACTTGCACGTCCCATTGCGCGAGGCATGTACCTTTTGAGGGTAGGGCCTTGATCAACAGAAATGTGTTTTACAAATAAGGTATCCACATCAATAGTTTTCTTTTGATCAGCATTCGCAACAGCTGATTGCAAAAGTTTTTTCAAGATAGGGCCAGATTTTTTATTCACAAATGATAAAATCTGAATAGCTTCGTTAACGTCTTTACCGCGAACGAGATCAGCCACAAGACGTACTTTACGTGGGGCTATTCTTGCAAAATTGAGACTTGCCTTTACTTCCATGATTAACCTTCCGTTTTCGTGGCTTCTTTAGCCTTCTTTTCAGCGGTAGAGTGGCCATGGAAAGTGCGCGTTGGGGCAAACTCACCATATTTATGACCAATCATATTCTCTGTTACATAGACAGGAACAAATTTTCGGCCGTTATGTACCGCGAATGTTAATCCGACGGCTTCAGGAATCACTGTTGATCTACGCGACCAAGTCTTAATAACTTTTTTGTCGTTTGTCTCTTTTGCTTTTTGCACTTTCTTTAACAAGTGCTCATCAACAAATGGACCTTTTTTTACTGAACGTGCCACTTTGCCTCCACCTTACTTACGTCGTTTCACGATGAAACGTTCTGTGCGTTTATTATGTCTGGTCTTATACCCCTTACAAGGTACAGCCCAAGGGGTCATTGGATGATTACCTTTTCCACGTCCCTCACCACCACCCATTGGATGGTCAACTGGATTCATCGCAGTAGCGCGCACTGTGGGTCTAATTCCCAACCAACGCTGACGACCTGCTTTTCCGATTGTGATGTTTTCATGATCAATATTTCCAACTTGTCCGATCGTTGCATAGCAATTGATAAGAACAAATCGAGTTTCACCGCTAGGCAAACGAACTTGACTGTATTCGCCTTCTTTTGAAACTAGCTGAGCCATTGCCCCCGCACCTTTTGCAATTTGGCCACCTTTTCCTGGACGCAATTCAATATTGTGAATTGTTGTTCCAACAGGAATTGCAGACAAAGGAAGTGCATTACCAGGTTTAATATCAGCTTTGGGACTTGCCATAATAATTTGGCCAACTTCTAAGCCTACCGGGCATAATATGTATGCTTTTTCACCATCTGTGTATTGGATCAATGCAATACGTGATGTGCGATTAGGATCGTATTCAATAGCTATAACTTTAGCTGGAATATCACGCTTCGCTCGCTTGAAATCTACAAGTCGATAACGACGCTTATGACCGCCACCGATGTGACGAGTTGTAATTTGTCCGAAGTTATTACGAGCTCCAGTTCTACGCAAAGGAGCAATCAATGCTTTTTCTGGATAATCTTTTGTGATCTCAGCAAAGTCAGAGGTTGTAACAAATCGACGGCTTGGCGATGTAGGTCTATATGTACGGATACCCATTTTTAGGCTCCCTCAAAAATTTTAATTTTTTGGCCGTCAGCGAGACGAACTAAGGCCTTCTTATAATGATCCACTTTGCTTACAAAACGTCCCATACGATGTTGACGTCCACGACTATTCATTGTGCGAACTTCAACTACTTTTACTTTGAAAGCAACCTCAACAGCTCTAGCAATGTCATTCTTATCTGCAGTGTGAGCTACTTCAAATGCATAAACATTACGCTGTAAATGCATCGTATTTTTTTCTGTTATCAACGGCTTTTTAATTATAGCCAATGTATTAGTCGGCATTTTTCTCACCTAATCTTTCAGCTAATTGGGAGAGGGCTGCTTTTGAAATCACACAACCATCATATTTCAATAGGTCAAAAACATTAAGACCTTGCGACGCTACAAACTTATAAGATGTCAAATTACGAGCTGCACGTTTCAATTTTAAATTTGCAGCATCATCAACTATCAAACTTTTAACTGTTCCAAATTTCTTTAATGTAGAAATAAGATTTTTTGATTTACCATCACTACCCAATTCATCAACAACCCACAAACGACCTTCAGAATTCAAATAGCTTAAAGCTATGCGAAGACCAGCGCTCTTCACTTTACGAGGCAAAGTGTAAGAGTAATCACGTGGTTGTGGACCAAATGCTGTACCGCCTCCAGGCATGAGAGGTGAGCGACTCGAACCTTGTCGTGCATTACCAGTACCTTTTTGTTTAAAGGGTTTTTTACCACCACCCCTTACAAGACCTTTTGTCTTTGTAGCAACTGTACCAGCACGACGACAAGCAAGTTGCCAACGCACAACTGTTTGAAGTAGGTCAGGGCGAATTTCTGCTTTCAGCAAATTCTCCGGAACCTCTAATTCTCCAACTTTTTTCTTATTTAAATCTAAAACGGGTACACTTAGCATTTCATCACCACTCGTTAAGCATGTTTGGCCAAACGCACAATCGCGTTACGGCCTCCAGGAACACAGCCTGAAATGAGAATAATATTATCGTCTTGGTAAATATCGACTACTTGTAGATTACGAACCGTTACAGTTTCATCACCAAGGTGCCCAGGAAAATGTTTACCCTTCATAATACGTCCGGGCCAAGTTCTATTACCCGCAGAACCAGGCTGTCTATGAAAGCATGATCCGTGAGCTGCTGGACCGCCATGTGCGTTCCAACGTTTCATCGCACCTTGAAAACCTTTTCCCTTAGAAACTGCAGTCGCATTAATCCAATCACCTTTTTTAAAACTATCCAAAGCAACCTGTGAACCGGGTGCTACACCTTCAGGCAACGAAGTTCTTACTTCGCGAACAAAATAAGCACCTGACTTGAAATTAGCTTTTTTCAAATGAGCAGATTGTGATTTAGGAGATCGCACCTCACGACGTGGTCGACAAGCAATTTGCACAGCTTCGTAACCATCGGATGCTTTTGTTTTTACCTGTGACACGACCCATGGTTCATACTGAAGAACCGTACAGGGAACCATCTCACCTTTATCGTCTACAACCTGAGTCATCCCTACTTTGAAGGCAATCAGATCTGGTAAAATTACGGAACCTTTTACTGTAGGCTCTGATGTCGTCTCTGTTTTTGTCTCTTGTGCTTCTTCTGACATTTTCAAACTCTCTTCTTAAAGTATGTTGCGCTTAAAATTAAGCGCGCACAAATCAAACAACTGATAATTTAATTTCTACGTCAACGCCCGCTGATAAATCCAGTTTCATCAAATGATCAACTGTTTGTTGAGTGGGCTCCAAAATATCCAATAATCTTTTGTGTGTTCTGATCTCAAATTGTTCACGAGATTTTTTATCTACGTGAGGTGAGCGCAAAACCGTGTAACGATTAATTGTTGTAGGAAGCGGAATCGGACCTGCTACGCGGGCTCCAGTGCGCTTTGCTGTATCAACAATTTCACGTGTCGATTGATCTAACAACTTGTGATCAAAAGCTTTGAGGCGAATTCGGATTTTTTGGCTTTGCATTTTTTTTTCCTTACTCAATTATTTCAGCAACAACACCAGCACCTACGGTCTTACCACCCTCACGGATCGCAAATCGTAACTCTTTTTCCATCGCTATTGGTGTTATCAG
>JAWXAT010000026.1 GCA_034439615.1 Oligoflexia bacterium
AACAACTGAATCTACAACTGAAGAGAAGTAAAAGGAGTTGAATATGGAAATCTCAGCATCCGCCGTAAGAGACTTACGTGAAAAAACTGGCGCCGGAATGATGGACTGTAAAAAGGCCCTCACCGAAACCGCTGGCGACATAGATAAAGCAATTGATTGGCTTCGTAAAAAAGGCCTCAGTGCGGCTGAAAAGAAATCGGGGCGCGCTGCCGCAGAAGGTGTAGTGCTTTCTTATATACACGGCGATGGTAAAATCGGCGTTCTCGTGGAGATCAACTGCGAAACTGACTTTGTTGCACGAACCGAAGACTTTAAAAACTTCGCTAAAGACATTGCCCTGCATGTTGCAGCGGCTGGTCCACAGTTTGTAAATGCTACAGAAGTACCAGGTAATGTCGTTGCAAAAGAAGAAGAGATTTTAAAAGCTCAAGCCGCTGCAAGTGGAAAACCTGCAAACGTAATTGAGAAAATGGTTCAAGGTCGAATTCAAAAATACTTAGCTGAAATTTGTTTGATGGATCAGCCTTTTGTGAAAGATCCTGATAAAACGGTATCTCAATTTCAAAAAGAAACCGTCGCAAAACTTGGTGAGAATATTTTTGTACGCCGCTTTGTTCGCATGGTGATGGGTGAAGGCTTGCAGAAAAAAGAAGAGAATTTTGCTGACGAAGTCGCAAAAGCGGCGAAAGGTTAATTCCCTTGGTATCTTCAGTAAGTAAACCCAAGTACAAACGCGTTTTACTTAAGCTCAGTGGCGAAGCATTGGCGGGCGAAAACGGCTACGGCATCAATGTTGATGTTTTAAAGTCTATCGCCTCGCAAATCAAAACTGTTATTGAGATGAAAGTTGAACTGGGCATCGTTATCGGTGGGGGCAATATCTTTAGAGGTATTGCTGCTGCCGCCAACGGAATGGATCGAGCAAGTTCTGATTACATGGGTATGCTTGCAACTGTAATCAATAGTCTCGCACTCCAAGATATGCTTGAGCGAAATAATGTTTTGACTCGAGTTCAATCAGCAATTGAAATGCATGAACTTGCAGAACCCTATATTCGAAGACGCGCGGTTAGACATCTTGAAAAAACTCGCGTTGTTATTTTCGCAGCTGGAACAGGAAATCCTTTTTTCACTACAGACACTGCAGCTGCTTTAAGGGCAATGGAAATTAATGCTGAAGTAATTCTAAAGGCCACAAAAGTAGATGGAATTTACGATAAAGATCCGCAAAAACATAAAGATGCGGTCATGTTTGAAGAGCTTACCTATATTGAAGTGCTGCAAAAAAATATCAAGGTCATGGATTAAACAGCCATAAGCCTTTGTATGGATAATAATTTGCCCATTATTACTTTCAACTTGAACAAACCCGGCAATATTAAACGTGTTGTTGAGGGCGAAAAAGTTGGAACCATCGTACGAGGAGAACCTTTGTGATTAATACGATCGTAACTGAAATGAAGACCAAAATGGATAAATCCATTGAGAGCTTTAAGGGTGAAATCACCAAGCTTCGCACGGGACGTGCTTCAACAGCCATGCTCGACGGTATTAAAGTAGATTACTACGGAACTCCCACAGTTTTATCACAAGTAGCTTCACTTTCTACACCCGAGGCAAGACTTCTTGTCATTCAACCTTGGGAAGTCAATTTGCTAAAGGTAATTGAAACAGCTATTCAAAAAAGTGATTTAGGAATTAATCCCATGAACGACGGAAAAGTCATTCGCTTAAAAATTCCCGATCTCACCGAAGACCGTCGTCGTGACCTTACAAAAGTTATGAAAAAAATTGCAGAAGAATGTCACGTAGCTGTGCGTATGGCTCGTCGTGATGCAAACGATTTGCTTAAAGATTTATTGAAAGACAAAGAAATCACCGAAGACGATCACAAAAAAGCCGGTGAGCAAATTCAAAAAGTCACCGACGATTACAATTCAAAAGTTGACCAACTTTGTGCCGCAAAAGAAAAAGACATCATGACCATCTAATAATCTTTGGAGTTTTATGAAGATTCCCCAACATTTGGCAATCATCATGGACGGAAATGGCCGTTGGGCAAAACATCGCGGGCGCCCTCGACTATTCGGTCATATCCGTGGCAGCGCAAGAGTTAGAGATATTGTCAGAGAATGCGGAAGACTTGGCGTTAAATACCTCACACTTTATGCTTTTAGTGCAGAAAATTGGGGACGCCCCTCAGACGAAGTTAGTATTCTCATGCGCATTCTTCAAAAATATTTAGTACGCGAACGTAAAACACTCATGAAAAATGACGTGCGCCTCTTTGCCATCGGAGATCTTGATAGTCTTCCTTCACACGTTCGAAATGCGCTGTATGAAACTATTGAAATCACAAGCCAAAACAAAGGTCTCAACCTGACATTTGCTTTAAGTTATGGCTCTCGCCAAGAATTAGTTTCGGCTATTCAAAAAATTGCACAAGATGCAAAACTAGGGGTTATTAACCCTCAAGATATTCAAGAACAACATATTAACGAGAGACTCTTCACCGCTCAAATGCCAGATCCTGAATTAATCATACGCACCAGTGGTGAATACCGATTGAGTAATTTTCTTATGTGGCAAGCAGCGTACAGCGAGCTTTACATTACCGATACATTGTGGCCTGATTTTGATGAACAAGAATTAACAAAGGCCTTTGAAGAATTTGGCAAACGCACACGGCGCTTCGGACTCACCGATGACCAAATCAAAGAGCCTCTAAAAAAACAACACCAGGAGGCACAACTCATATGATAAAAATTCGCGCCATAAGTGCCATCATCGCAATCATCGGCGTTGTCGCTATCATCCAATTTGGTGGATACAATGGCATAGCACTCACAGTATTTTCGATGGCACTTTTAGGTCTCTATGAATATGGGAAAATGGCCCTCGTGGGCGATCGCTACCGAGTAACAAGAGTCTATCTCATCACTCTAGGCCTCATGGCATTCACAATCAGCATTTTTAGAAATGATTGGATCCTCCACAGCTTTGTTATTTGCACCATGTTGATCTTTGTACATTTTCTCTATCTAGCGCGTGATACTCACGTTTCATTAGAAGAACTGGTAAACAAAGCGGGACTTTCGCTATTAGGAATTCTCTATGCTGGTGTTTGCCCTGTTTATATTTGCCTTCTCGCACGACTTTCTGATCGCCTTGAATGGTTTATTTTTTCTCTCGTTACTGTTTTTGCAGGTGATACAGCTGCTTATTTTGCAGGCGCAAAATATGGAAAAACAAAATTATTTCCGCGAATTTCCCCACAAAAATCAATTGAAGGTGCAATTGCCTCATTGTTTGCAAGCGTCGTTGTGGGTTTAATTATTCGACAACTCTTACTCAAAGAAACAGATCTCTTTTTAATGTTCGCACTGTGCATTCTTACTTCAATATTTGCTCAACTGGGTGATCTCTGTGAGTCTATGATCAAGAGAAGTTTTCATGCAAAAGACTCAGGGCATATTATGCCTGGTCACGGTGGTTTGCTTGATAGACTTGATGGTTTACTTTTTGGCGCACCCTTTATTTATATTTATGCAAAGTACTTGGTGGTTTCTTGAATATAGTTGTTTTAGGCAGCACCGGCAGTATCGGTGAAAGCACCCTTGAAGTTGTCAGACGCTCTCAAGGAAAAATTAAAATTGTAGGCCTCGCGGCACACACAAATTTTGAAGCACTAGAAAAACAAGCACTGGAATTTAAAGTCCCACACACGGTTCTTACTTCAAAGCCTGATTGTGAACAACAGCTTGAAGATTTAGTTACTAGGCCTGATGTAGATTGTGTAGTGATCGCTATTGTTGGTTTTGCAGCACTCAAACCAACACTTGCTGCAATTCGGGCTAAAAAAAGAATTGCCCTTGCAAATAAAGAAGCGCTTGTCACATGTGGCGAGATTCTAACTGCTGAAGCAAAAAAGTATGGCGCTCAAATTATTCCAGTCGACAGTGAACACAACGCACTATTTCAAGCACTCCAAGGTCATCCTATTGATCAAGTACGAAAACTTTGGATCACCGGTAGTGGCGGACCATTTTTAGGAAAATCTGAATCTGAACTTGCAAAAGTGAGCGTGGATGAAGCGCTTCAGCACCCTAATTGGAAAATGGGACCAAAAATCACAATTGATTCTGCAACGCTGATGAATAAAGGCTTAGAATTTATTGAAGCAAGATGGGTTTTTGATTTATCCCCCAAAAAAATTGATGTGATCATACATCCTCAAAGTATAATTCATGGCATCGTTGAATTTATTGATGGCTCGCAGCTTGCGCATATGTCGCAACCCGATATGAAAGGTGCTCTTTCATACGCACTTTATTATCCACAAAGACAAGATAACGCGATGAAGCCCTTAGATTTGATTGCTCTTCAAAAATTAGAATTTAAAGCCGTTGATAACAGGACCTTCCCCTGTCTTCGCTTAGCTCAAGAGGCCTTAGACAAAGGGGGGGTATTACCGACTATTTTAAATGCCGCTAATGAAATTGCGGTGGATTCATTTTTACGCGAGAAAATTCCATTTTTAAGCATTTCTGGGGTCATTTCCAAGACCTTAGCGCAAGGACCACGCACGGCCATCTCCATCGACTCAATATTCGAAATTGACGCATGGGCCAGAAAAAAGGCCCAAGAAAACATAGCTTCCCTCTAGCCCTTAGCTCCAACCTCAAGTAAACTATATAAATGTTGGTGCCGCTTGATGATTGCGCCACCTTATTTATTTCCTCTTAATAAAGGGTAACTAGTGGACACAATTTTAAATTTTTTCAGCCAAGGCACATCCTTCATCCTCCCATTTATTATTTTATTGGGCGTTTTGATATTTGTTCATGAACTCGGTCATTTCAGCGTTGCTAAATTTTTTGGCGTAAGAGTTGAGGTTTTCTCACTTGGATTTGGTCGAAAAATACTTCAGAAAAAAGTAGGCGACACTGTTTATTGCATCAGCATGATTCCATTTGGCGGATACGTAAAAATGTTTGGTGATGATTTTACAGCGCCAATCTCAACTGAAGAACAAAAATATTCATTTAGCCACAAACCAGTTTTGCAACGAATTGCAGTTGTCTTAGCAGGCCCGCTAATGAACGCATTCTTCGCACTTTTCTTGTTTATCATTATTGCGGCTGTTGGCGAGGAAGTATTATCTGCCAGAGTGGGTGATGTGTTTCCTGGAAGTGCTGCTTATCAAGCTGGCTTTCGCACTGATGACACATTAAAACTGGTCAATGGCACACCCATCGATCGTTGGGATACTTTTAAAAAACTCATTGAAGAAAATCATGGAAAACAATCAACTATTGTTGTTAACCGTGACGGTAAAGAATTTCCGCTTCAAGTAACACCTCAACCCATCACTAACAAAAATATTCTCAGCTCCGCAACCCATGTTGGCGATATAGAGGGTCTCACTTATTTAAAGCGCGCCTCTGCTATTGGTGTGAATAACCCCCTCTCCAGTGGTTCACGCTCGGGTCTTCGCACAGGAGATATCGTTCGTAAAATCGATGGAAAAGAAATTTCAATTTGGAGTGAACTAGAAAGCGCACTTATTCAGGCTGAACAAAAAAGTCAACCTACGGTTGCACTTGAGATTGAAAGAGCCGGGAATCCTAAACTTCAGATCACTCTTGAAATAGAAAAAGGCAACCCTCTATCAGGTTTAGAACCAAGTGATCTTTACCTTTCAAGTGTGATTTCAAAATCAGCAGCAGAAGAAGCGGGAATTCAGCTGGGCGATAAACTCATCTCAATTGCCGGTCACAAACTTCAACGCTGGGAAGATGTTGTAAAAATTGTTCAAGGTTATAAAGAAACAGACGGCGCACTAAAAGTTGAGTACTTCCGCTCTGGTAAACTCATGTCTGCTAATGTAACACCGCGCCTACTTAAACAAACCGACAACACCGGCGTTGAACAACAAAACTACGCTTTGGGTGTAGTTACCGGACTAGTGTTTGCCACTCCAGAAACATTTATTGCCAAAGAAGCAAATCCTGGAAATATGTTTGCCCGTGGTTTTAACGACACTGTCCACTGGACAAAACTTACTGTTTTGAGTTTTGTAAAACTAGCTCAAGGAAAAGTTTCTACCAAGAGTATTGGCGGCCCCTTGATGATCGGAAAACTTGCTAGCGACACATGGCGCATAGGCGTTTCACCATTTTTGAAAATCATGGCAATTATTTCAATCAACCTCTTTATATTAAACCTCTTGCCCATTCCCGTACTCGATGGCGGACATCTTTTGTTCTACACCATCGAATTTTTTAAAGGCACACCACTTAGCTTTAGAAAAATCGAGGCTATGCAACAAGTGGGAATGTTTCTACTCTTGGCATTGATGGTGTTCTCAATGTTTAATGACATCGTTCGTTTCTTTGCTTCTTGATGACGATACTCGCGCTCACCACCTCAACAGATCGAGGTAGTTTAGCTGTACTCAAGGACAATAAAATAATCGATCAAATTGAATGGGAAAAAAAGGTTCAACACAGCGAAGTGTTAACTGTGTTTATTCAAAAGTTGCTTCAAAAAACAAAAACAAATCCCAAAGATCTTAAAGCAATTGCCGTTGATAAAGGCCCGGGTAGTTTCACGGGTTGTCGAATGGCCGTCAATGTAGCAAGAACCATGTGTTACACACTCAATATTCCTCTTTTTGCAGCACACTCATTAGACGTAATGGCTTTTGGCGCGCGTAAACATAAAGGCAAAATTGTTTGTGTTCTCAATGCTCATAAATCGCTGTTGTACTTTCAGTGGTATGAATCTGATGGAAAAGAAATCACCAGCACTGGCCCTGCCATTCAAGCCATTTCTATTGAAAAAGTATTAGCGACTATTTCACCTAAGGTTTTCGTTTTGGGAGAAGTTCCTCCTGAAATAAAATCAAAAAAATTAAAAATTACTGTACCTGAGGCTGTAGATTTGGCTTTGATGACGATAGAGAAGAAATACCAAGATCGATTTCAAAGGTGGCAAGAGGTTGAGCCCAGTTATGTACGAGTACCCGATGTCGTTGAAAAATTACAGAAAAAATCTACCTAAGCCTTAGCAACCGCTTGCACAGCCGTATAATAAAAAACACTCTGTTTTGATTTTTTAATGATCATTACTTCTTTTTTCATTTGTTTAAAGAGGTTGGAAGAAATTCTTTTTTTGGATTTCATAGCGGGAATTGCACTTAACATAATTCCCGTCCAATACTCGATAAATTCTTTTCTTTGTTTGACTGTTCGCGCATCAAAATAAAACGGCTTTACATGAATTTGAATATCTTTGTATTTAGCTTCTTGGAGAAGATTGCCAAGTTTTGCGCCGACGTATGGGTCTCCCCCCAATGCCACTTGAACCTCATTAAGAATATTCCAAAATTCGATGATTGCAGGGCTGTGGGGCTCAAGAAAAAATGATGCATTTTGCACTTCAGTACAAAATATCGTACCGCCTGGCTTAAGATGTTTTTTGATTTCTTTCAATGCCTTTAAGGGTGACGGAACATGTTCTAAAAACCACATGATAAATGCACCATCAAAATTTTTCTTATCAAGCGTAAGGTTAAGTGCGTCTTGTAGATGCAGTTCTACTTTGTCTTTTTTAATATAATTCGCCAGATACTTTCTTGCCTGTAGAATTTGCCCAAGTTCTCGATCCACTGCAGATATTTTAATATGTGGAAATTTTTTAAGCAGAATTTTGGTCTGTGCACCAACACCACATCCGATTTCTAACACCGATTTTGATTTTCGAAAATCAATCAAATCATAGAAGTGTGGTTCGAGAAATTTCGCCTGATCGTAGAGTCTAGCTTGTTCAGTTTGTGAGTAACCGTGAAGATATTTTTCTTTTTTCACACTACCTACTTCTGGGTAAATCGAATTAATGGGATGGTTATAACAATTATTGCTAAGAAAACCAGTGGTTTATTTACCCACACACCATACTCACTAAACCTTAGTCTAGGTATTAAGCGAAAAATCCAGAACCCTCTAGTTTAGTTCAGGATTCACCGATAAAAATGTGAGGAGATTCAAATGTCTAAACGCACAGCTCACTCTATTATTAGTGATGCTACATCAAAGCTCATTTTACCCAATCACAATAAAAAAATATGGGCTATTGGTGGCGGCAAAGGCGGCATCGGTAAAAGTTTCATTATTTCAAGCCTCGGTCTCTCTCTCGCACGCGCAGGTAAAAGAGTAACAATTGTTGATCTCGATTTAGGAAGCGCAAACCTCCACACATGCTTGGGATGTGACATTCCAAAAAAATCACTTAGCGATTTTTTCTCCGGCCGCGTTACTCAGCTTTCTGAAATTATAAATGAAACACCTCTACCCGGCCTTTCATTTATAAGTGGTGCAAATGACGCAGTCTCAGCAGCCAATATTGTTGATCAACAACACACACAACTCATGAGACAACTCATAAATCTGCCCGGTGAGTATCTCCTCATCGACCTGGGTGCAGGAACACATAGTTCCACATTGGATTATTTTCTTATGGCAGGAAAACCACTCATTGCCCTGACCCCAGAACCCACTTCCATTGAAAATGCATATCGATTTATAAAAGCCGCATATTTTAAGTGGATTAAGGGTGTAGAGTCAAAAATAGGGCTAACCTCACTTGTAGAACAAGCTATGGATCATAAAAACGCCCTTGGAATTAGGACGCCAAATGATCTAATCAATAAAATTGCCGCACAAAATCCTCAATATGGTGAGGCTTTCAAGGCTGAAGTCGAGAAATTCAAAATTTATCTCATTATGAATCAAGTGAGAACCAAAAATGATGTCGACGTGGGCCATGCAATTAGTAGTGTTTGTAAAAAATATTTTGGTATTGAAGCAGAATATGTTGGATACTTGGATTACGATAACGCCGTCTGGCAATCAGTACGAAAAAGGCGCCCGCTAATCTTAGAAAGCCCTTATAATAGTCTCGTACAGACATTTGCACAAATGGCCAAACACTTGGACAACGATGAAAGATCTCCACGAGCAGTCATATTACGAACTCCTTGAAATTGAACCAAACGCTTCTCAAGAAGATGTTTTAAAAGCTTACAATAAGGCTCGCACTACCTACAGCACAAATAGTCCCGCGCTGTATTCCCTGATGAACAAAGAAGAAGCACAAGAACTTTTACGACTTATTGATGAAGCTTATTCTGTTTTGAGCAATCAGTTTAAGAGAAAACATTATGACAAAACAGGTGCGCCACCAGAGGATGAGTTTTCACAACCCACAATTATAGCGGCACCACAAACCATCGCACAAACTACGCAGGAAGATTTTGCTATTCCAAGTGGCATTGCCCACCAAGCATTTAGCGAAACTACAACTCAACGAACAGCACAACAAGTTGAGCAAATGCAAAATCCTCAACAACAAACTTACTCACACACACACGCACCACAAGATGAAACTGTGGTCACCACTCGATTTGGAAAATACAAAATCAATACTGAGTTTGAAACTTCCCTCAAAACACTTGAAGACTTCACAGGGCCAACCCTTAATAAAATCAGGCTTTATAAAAACATCTCACTTGATCAGGTTTCAGAGGTGACGAAAGTAAGTCGACCCTATTTGACAGCAATCGAGACCAATGATTATGCCTGTCTTCCCGCCACCGTATTTGTGAGAGGTTTTTTAGTACAGCTGGCAAAAGCACTTGGCTTGAACCCAGAAAAAGTTTCTTCGTCGTATTTAAAAACCATAAAAGAATTGTCAAAAAAATGAGCTCTAAACGAGTCACTCAGACGGTCGCTTCCGAATCTGCAGGGATGCGACTCGATGTCTGGCTCGCAAGTGTTGCTGAAATTCAGACCAGAAATCAAGCCACAAGACTTATAGAAAAAAATAAGGTTCGCGTCTCAGGCGTTTTACCACTGAAAGTAAAAGCGAGTTATCGTTTACGAGGTGGTGAGGTTATTGATATCGATATTCCTGAAACTGTTGTGTCGACAATTTTGCCACAAGATATTCCTATTGAAATTTTATACCAAGATTATGATGTCGCTGTTGTAAACAAACCTGCGGGCCTCGTCACACACCCGGCTGCTGGGCACGCTGATGGGACACTTGTTAACAGTCTTCTTTTTCATATTAAAGATCTTAGCGACATTGGCGGTGTTGAACGTCCGGGACTTGTGCATCGCTTAGATAAAGATACAAGCGGTGTATTAGTTGTAGCTAAAGGCAATAAGGCTCATAAACATCTCTCAGATTTATTTAAAGCCCACGACATTCATAGAATGTATTTGGCAATCGTAGCCGGAGTTCCAAAAGAAAAATCAAAAACGATTGAATCAAACTTGGCTCGACATCCGGTGCATCGCAAAGCTTTTTCTTCTCAAGAAAATGGAAAACACGCCATCACCCATTACGAAGTAATTGAAACGTATAAAAATCAAGCCAGTCTTATTCATGTAAAACTTGAAACCGGAAGGACTCATCAAATCAGGGTACATTTAAGTGAAATGGGAAATCCTGTTTTGGGTGATCAAATTTATGGTGTGCGAAGACAAAAAACACTTATTACAAATAATGATCTTAAAAAAATAATGAACACACTTCCACGCCACGCACTACACGCAGCAGAACTTGCATTTGAGCATCCTCGCACAAAACAGTATATGGCCTTTGAGACACCATGGCCCGACGATCTACTGCAACTCATCGAGGGGCTCAAGAAGTTAAAGTGAAAGATTTTATTAATCCATGGCCCGAGCAATCCAAAATTCATGCGTCATTTTATAATAAAAATTTCAGCTTAGAAAAAATCAAAACCGCTCTTCCCGCCGAAGTAGAACTAGTGGCCCTAAAACAGATTCACGGCAATCGCGTACTTAATATCGAAGATAAAAAAGAATACCTTAAAATTAAAAATGAAACTCTTGGCGTGATCGAAGCAGACGCTGCTGTCACTAAACACTCGCGTATTGCACTAACAGTTCATACAGCCGACTGTCTTCCACTCTTAGCATATGATGAGAATGTGATAGGTTCTTGCCATGCAGGATGGCGTGGCCTCAGCAATGACATTATTGAAAACTGGATCGGCGATCTCATTAAACAAGGCGCAAGGCTTGAGCATCTTAAAATTGCTATTGGCCCGAGCATTGGGCCTTGTCATTTTGAGGTCGGTAAAGATGTTTCAAATGTTCTTAGCCAAATCCATGGCCATGAACTTCCAAGTGATATTAAAAAAAGAATGGTCTTAAAACACTCAAATTCTGATAAAAATTTTATTCATCTCTCAGGACTTGCACTTTATCGCCTCAATCAATTGGGTATTTTAGCTAAAAACTGTATTTCTTTTAACGAATGCACCCATTGTAACTCTGAAAAATACTATAGTTATCGCCGCGATAGCGCTGCTAATGGGCGACTTGAAGGCGTAATCTATCGCCTTTAACTTTGTCGCCCCGGTGCTGCCGGATTTGCTGGCTTTGATTTATCAACGGGGGCCGCAACAGGAGCTGTTACAGGGGCTTTAGCAATAGAAGCGTTACAAGATTTTACATCAAGTGATTTTTTGTAATCACCGACTGTTTTTAATCTTTCTTCAGCAATAGTTAGCGCAGCTCCGATTTTAACATATAGATCACCTTGCTTGTTTTTTTCGCTGTCAAATTTCGCGCGCAAAGTTTTTGTGATTTTTTCTAAAGTCTCAGCTCTAGCAATATATTTATTAAATTCGTATGCAAAAGTACCTACTTTTGTCTCAGTAATTGGTTGCGTAAGCAGGGTATCACCAATTTGAGTTATTCGATATTCTCCACCCACTTTTTCACTTGAGAACTTAGTGATAATCGATCTACGAACCCAAGCACTTGCGGAATCCAATTTATAGCTAGCCCAACTTAATTCTTCTAACTCAACTTTAGTTAACTGTGCCTGCAATGCAGCTGAAGACTCTTGTGATTTAATTTTTGACCTTTTTGCTTTAACCACTGAAAGTGCTGTATTAATTGCCCCGAATACTTTTTTTGAATCTTTAGAATAACATTTTGTACTTTCGATTTTTGATATCGTAAATGCATTTATTGCCCCAGTTAATTTGGCTGTATCAGCTAATTTGTCTGCATCAATCTGGGCGTTTGGTGTCGCTAGTTGAGCGGGTGCTTTGATACCAACACCCAAAACCATAAGCCCTACACCGATTAATTTTAACAACTCTTTATTCATTTCCCTGCTCCTTATGTTTTAATAATTAAATTAATGTATTCGGCCCGGATTTTTATAAAAAGTCGTTACATCAACTACTGGTTGTCCATTTTTTGGTGGGTTATTGATTTTATTTTTTTTGAGTCGATCAGCATCAAACTTATTTAAAGTGCTTAATAACATTGAGCCGAATGCAAGGTCTTGGTTCATTCGAAGATATAAATTATTATCTTTTGTGCGTGTCAAAACCATTTCTTCTTGAATCAAAAGCTCACGATCTAAAGCCTTTTTAACTTTCCCGTAGATTTTTTCTGTGTTTTCATCTACAGACCCCTCTTCTAATGACTCTTTATAGGCCTGCGCTATACCCATCAAAGTAACTAGCCGCTCATGCTTTTGGTCAAGCCACTCGTTCTCAAACAATTCAGCAGCTCTTAAAGAGCGTTGAAATCGTATTTTAATTTTTGCTATCTCAGACGCATTAGTCGTTGTAGTGAGATTTAATTGCAATTTTTTTTGAAGTGCCATTTCAATTTCAATTAATGATTTATATTCATCTTTTTTTTCAATTAACGAAATGAGAGCAAAAGATTGTAAGCCCTTACTCTTTCTCAACTGTGAGTATGATTTCTTATTTGGAGATACAACTATATCATCTGTTACCGCGCCAGCTTGTTGTGCCCCATAGGCCAAGGTTGTGATCGCCATCATTAAACCAAGTACCGTAAAAACAGTGATAATCGATGTTCTCAAAATTAACTCCCTAGCAATCTTGTGTATCAATGAAACCGTTATTCATACCCTCTTGATGGCTCAAAGTTGCAATGTACAAACCAATGACAAACCGAAAGCTACAATTGTGAATTGGCTTTATGAATCAGCTATTTAATTAAGATAAATTGGAAATTTGTGAGGGCGGTAAGTTGTATAGAATTTAAACACCTGAAAAAAGCTCTATAAGTAGAGACTGTTTTTATGAAAGCCAGTTTATACGACCCTCAATTTGTCTTGGCGCAGCTGGAGGTGTGTGATCTGGGTATCCCATTACTATTCCACAGAGAAGCTCTAAGCCCTGAACGTTTTCTTTACCAATAAAAGCATCGACTTCTTCTTTGATTTCTAAAGGAGCTCCCATGGAACAAGTCCCCAAACCATTTGCTTGCGCCATTAATAATATGTTTTGAACAGCCATATAAACACTTCCAACACTCGTTAAATAACGTTCATTGGGATCATTTTTTGTATAACAAAAAACCAAGACAGGGGCATCGCCAAGGGTGAAAAAGAAGCGTTCGGTGAACTCATATAATGATGGTTTTAATTTCGCTTTTAAAATGTCTTTAATACCAAGCCAAGATTTTTGGCTATACTTTAAGTACTCATCTCGCTTTTTGCCTGTGACAACAAAGAAGCGCCAGTTCTGAAGATTCTTTCCTGAGGGAGCCCAAAATCCTGCTTCTAAAATTTTATCAATGAGTTCTTTTGGAATGGGGTCTTTTTTGTATTTGCGAATACTTCGACGTTGTTTCATTAAATCTAATAAAAAACCCACCTGTTTATCGTCAATCTTGCTCATATTTAAAACTCAATTCCTTTTCGGGCAGGTAAACCCTTATTAAAATAATGTTTTATAAGCTTCATTTCTGTAACCAAATCAGCTCGCGCTTTAATTGCCTCAGGCAATGTTCTACCTGTTAAAACAAGATCACAAGTACGACCTGATTTTTCAAAAACATCGAGTAGTTCTAATACATCATCCTCTTTAACTAGTGTTGTAAGTATACAAGAGAGAATTTCATCACAAATCACAAGTTGGTATTTTTGATTACTCACAGCTTTTGCAGCTAATTCTAAACCCCGTTTTGCTTCTTCAAAATCAGGCGGGCTATTACTAAATCTAAATTGGCCAGTGGGCATCATGCGAATTTTACCCGTGGGCTGCACATCTATATTCGTCTGTGCTCTTAAAATCTTTCTCTCTGAGTAAAAATCTTCTGCTTCAGAACCCTTATCAAACTGAATAAACGCAACTTGCTGATCTGCACCCGCTGCACGAATCGTGAGCCCTACTGCTGCGGTGGTTTTGCCTTTACCATCACCGGTATAAACATGAATTTGCCCTTGAGCACTCACCAAAAACTCCTGTTGAATATTTATACAATCGCAACACAGGCGCACATATACGACGATGTCGCAAAAAAGGCTGTTAATCTAGAGCCTTAGGTCATCAACACAATCATAACTGTCTAGTATCTGTCAAAAGAGTCATTGCCTGTTCGTATTATGATCAATCCAAAATCAATGCAACTCATTAAAATCACTGCTCTTTTTAAAAATACCATCCAATCCTACTTGGCCCCCACTTTGCTCTAAGTAACGTCATGGAAACAACGATCAATCAAGGAGCACCCTTAATGAGTAAACTCAGTTTCATCAAAGAATGGCCCTGGGGCCGACTTTTATCAGTGATTCTTTTAGCCAGTTTCTTCGTTGTGGTGCTCGATAGCGATCTTCGCAGTCAGGCACGCTCAGTATTTCGGCCCCAATATCGCGTAATTTTAGCTGTGGCCTCAGCTGATCTTATTAATGACGGCAAAAGTCTTCAAATTCTCAAAGTAAAAACAGATGAAGGTTTATTTCTTGAAGTTTATGATCCTCAAAAAATGCTTTCCTCAATAAGACTGCCTGATAAAAAAGACGGCTATTTCACCTTTAACGGTTCAGTCACCAATCTTGCCATCGATGATATCGATAACGACAATAAACTTGAAATCCTCGCCACAAGTTTTGATAGCGATCTCGTTGCACACTTAAACGTTTATCGTTATGTTCCCGGCAACAAAGAGCTTGAACTCGTAAAAATCAACTAATGCCTTTAAAAGGATAATATGAAAAAAGTTTTTGGAATGGACGACCCCAACGTCGCAGCCTACGCCGAAGAAGTGTTTCAACCCGAGGATGCAATTCTTAAAGAAATCCGAGAGAGATCTGATCAGCATAAACTTCCAGCAATTCAAATTGGCTCAATGGATGCTC
>JAWXAT010000027.1 GCA_034439615.1 Oligoflexia bacterium
ATATTATTTAGATTAAATTTTGTTTAAAACAGCGTGTTCTGTCAACGTTTAATTGTTACTAAAACAAGTTTTATCCGCAAAGAATTGATTTTTAAAAGTCTAGGTCGGTTGACTTAATGTCTCTCCACGAAAAAGCCATCCAAAAAATTAGAGCGAAGTTGTTTGAGAGCTATTCTCCTACTAAACTCCTTATTGCTCGGCTCGCTCTACTTCGCAACGTTCGCTTTCTAGGCGTACGCACCGATGCCTCATTTGCGTTCGGCCCTCATGGCTCGAAGGTCTATCACGCCGACTCAGACGGGGACATTTATATTCACCTGCGGAAAAAATGGGGGAACGCAAATGAATGGGCAAATAATGGTGATGTGAGATTTTTTGTCGACACACATTTGTAGAGAGTGCTTCAGAAAAGATACTTTAGTTTCGACAATAATTTGGTTATAGCAGCGCAACTTGACCCAGCAGTCTAATCAAGAGATTCTGCAAATGGAGTTAGCGATGAAAAAATTATTTTTTATAATTTTTCCTGTAACCGTGGCTGGCTGCGGTCCAGCTTACCACGATCCTGATGACGCTGGTGCCTTGGTTGAACCAAACTACAAATCCGTCTCGACAAATATAATTCAGAATAAATGTGTGAGTTGCCACAACTCCGTAAAGAAAGATAACGGGATAGATTTATCAAGTTATGAAAAAATATTTGCTCCAGAAGTTTTTCCACCACTAATCATTCCAGGAAATCCAGAAAAAAGTAGTTTATTTAAGAGTGTGTTAAGCGGAAAAATGCCAAAAGATGCCCAACCTCTGAGTCAAAAACAGTTAAAAGCAATTTACGATTGGATTAAAAATGGTGCAAAAAAGGAGGAGCAGCCTTCAAAACCAAATCCACCAACCACACCAGAACCTGATGAGCCAGGCACGGAAGAACCGGGGTCTGGTGAACCCGGAAATGGTTTCGTTAAACAAGCAGTAATAACAATTAAATTATACCTAAGGAGGTATGTATGAAAGCAATTCTCGCTTCAGGACTCTTAGCCTTAGCATTGCCCAGTTTGGCTTTTGCTCACGGCAACACAATTGATGCTACAAATGATAGTGTCATTGAGGTATTAAAGGTTTTTAAAGCCAGCGGATCTGAAGCCACGAAAGCTGCTTTTAAAGGGGTAAAGGCTTGGCCCAGTGGCGAGCATATCTTGGCTAAGGTCTACTTTCAGTCTGACCAAGTTGAGACTTCGCTTAACTATATGTGCATGATGGAACATACGGGTGACGCTGATAAAATGGCCTGCAGTAAACAATAACAAACCAAATAAAAATCCGGAAAAAATTCCGCCTTTTTATTGAGACATTTATTTTATAAAAAAAGAAACTCTTTTGTTACTCGATCATATGATTTTATTTTTTATTTTATTGTTTGTTGAAATACCGAAGAAAGCAGTACATTAATAGTTTAAGAACTGTTTTTTGAAAAATTCAAAGGAGGCTACATGAGACTAATTCTAAACATTTTATCAATTCTTTTCCTAACTATTATGGGTGTTTCAGTTACCCAGGCCGAAGTCGACGGTGTACAAGTTATGAACGACGAGTCACGTGGATTTTTACATGAAGACCTTTGGGAGTGTTCCGCACACAGTGAACATGATCCTAGCCATCACAGGTTATATCGAGGACAGGCTGATTATGATCGTCACGAAGCCGAACATAGTGCCATCATTGAGTGTGAATATCAGGAGCACCATAGATGCGAACTGGCAGGCTGCCGACGAGTCAGATACTAATTTACGATCTCGGCGGCTGTATTGACAGTCCGCCCGCTTTACTTGGGCGCCTGGATTGCTCTGCGGGAGTAAAGTTCACCGCAGATAGCATTGGTGCCGGCTTTCAGTATCAATTTTGAAGTTTTAGAAATCGCCCCAGTCCGAAACGCTGGGGTTTGGGTAATTACCCCAGATCTCGGTGGTATCGATAATTATTTCCTATTACATTCATACAGGTTAATCATTTTATTTATGACCTCTTTAGCGCTAAACCTATGTGCGGAGGTTAGATATGAATAAATTAATTTTAGTGACTGTTTTTTTGACGTGCGCAGCTGCAAGCGCTGAGATGGTGCATCTCAACAACACCAATGTTTTTGATCTCAATGATGATCGCAACAGTGTTGTGATCGTGATAGATTACCCCGGCCGACGCCTAACGGGATTATGTGACATAGAGATTAGATCCGATAGGTACACCCCTATTCCGTTGAGTAAACTACTAGAAAGAGTGAACCTCAACCATGTATTTTCGGAAAAGGAAAAACCAATTAAGTCAGTCAATCACAATATCTTAAGAGTTCGGTTGATACCAGATTCCTACCTGGATGGGTTTGAAATATCGACTAAGGATGGATCATCCCTACGTAAAACCATTCAAGATACTTTGGGTGGGGAACATGGCAAACGTAGAGTGATTGCGATAGCCCGAAGTTGCCCTTATTAATTTCGAGCGTGAGGCGAGGGTGAGCGAGCCAGGGCAGGGCTCGCTTTATCAGGCTGTTCCGTGCACTCTACGTGCGCTCGGACTCTATTTTTTCCTCGACCACTTTTGTTGTTTTTGTCAGCGCTTTATCACAAGGTAATTGAGATCCAATTTTACCAAGGTCGCCTGGCTTAAAAGTGACTTCGACCGTTACTGAATAGTGCTTTTGACTCCATTCATTTGTATTGGGATTCTCTCCTTCGACTGTGGCGAGAACTATATATTCATATGACGGTGGATTTGTATCATATACTAAGGACGAATTTATTTGAAACGGCTTAATCAAATTGACTTTAAAATCATTAGATTGAGTCAGATCTTTATCTAGTGTGGCTGCTGCGGCTTGCGAAGCCTCAATCCAACAGGAATTGGATATAAACACTTTCGCTGAACCTAAATTAGAATACAAAATAAGTGGAAGTACAAAGACGCAAAATTTATTCATAACTATTCTCCTATCAAAGTTATTTTTTTCTGTTTCTATTGTCTTCTGCAGTAAAGGTGCCATAGTTAAATGGAACAAATGCAAGTGTAATTAACTCTAGAAAGAAATATCTCAGCATAAGTATTCCATAGTAAAAAAACTGTCACTTTGATGACGATAAAAGGAATCTCTCTAATACATCCAGCTCGTTTTTTGCACTTTGTTCCTTAGATCTTATGAAATGGTCTATGGGAGAACATATGTTTAGAAATACTGCCGCTTTTTGTCTTTTGATTACTAGTTTGACAGCTAACGCTGAAGCTCTTTCCTTAACAACTTGCTACTCCCGTTTAGTGGTTCCCATCCGCTGCATTCAGGGATCTAGGAGCTCTTGCTCTCACAACAATTGGGACGTTGTTGAAATAATAATTAAGAATGAATCAGTTAAGATTGTAAACAAATCGGATGCTTTGCCGCAGATTGAAACATTAAAGAATCTCTCACAATCCGTAGGTCCTTATTCGGCTCCTTATCAAGTGATGTACCTGTCTTCGACACATGAAATTCTTGACGTTGCACTATCAGAAATTAGTTTAACCAAGGATGCTGAGTTTGAAGCAGCTCTACAAAAAAACTAAGTCTTCTCCGGAACAAACTTTAGCCTATGATGTTTTGGGCTGCTCCGCTGCCTCATTGTCTGTAGAGAAATGAAATGGTCCCGATCAGTTACAGCTTCTAAAATGCCAGTTGGCGACCTCGTATCTGTAGCTCTCGTTACAGCGTCCCTCGCAGCTTGAACTGAGGGGATCTTCGCACTGCCCACCACAAGTTCCCATGCGTGTGCCTGATGCTTCAACTTTAATTCTGAGTCCTACTCCGTCTCGCCAAACATAAGTTGTCTTATCGTTTGCACTTGTGAAACTAGCAGAAAATCCGCGAAAGTCTTGTGGTTGAAAAACGCCTGATTCCTGCCACCCTGAAACAACAATTTCACCTCTACCGTACGAGGGAAATGCTCCGGATGAGCCAAGGTAATTTACGGCATGTTTGTCACGAATGACTAACTGAACGCTCCGGCGCTCAGAAGTGTTCACATCAACCACAGCGGAACCATCGTCACAAGTAAGAAGTTTCTGCCAGCCAGCATGCGCTGGGTTATCAAACACAGACAAAATTATGAAAAGGCATATAATATTTAGGTTATTCATAGTAACTCCATTTTCAAGTTGGCATTTATTTGCCGACACCAATGGACTATAAAAGATTCAACTTATTTTTTCTTCGGTGTAATCTTCTGAAATTTCGGTAAAACTATCATACACTTAATTTCGGGAGTATGAAAAACGCTTGAAGCGCAAAATTCCTAAATGGTCCCTTTAATGGTTTTTAGGGAAGCCCGTAGCCTGGCCTCCTTTTTCATCGTAGCCTCTTTATATGACAGTTAGTTAATTCAAGAGATCCCAAAACATAAGGTTCTGTTGATTGAAAATTACTGTGAAGAACACCTTTTCCAGTTCCCGCGGCATCAAATTGAACTTCAATTTTTCCATAAGTTCTCATTTGATTGGTATCGAGGTCCTTTGCTAAAAGGTTAGATGTCAGTTGGCCGTTCGATGCAGGAAGTATTTCGGTAGCTTGAAGGCCGACGCGAAGTTGATCCCCTTCAAAAACATACATATTTCGCTCACGGTTATCCCATGACCCAAGAGTAAGTAATGTAGCATTTTTTGGATGCCCACCCGTTATTGAACGAGCTTGGCAAGTTACTGATACACTGAAGCCTGGCATGTTTTGAGCAATACCTTGAAAACCCATTAACTGAATAGCAATTAGTAGCAGCACGTGTCGCATAAACCCCTCCTTTTAACCACAACTAATGTACCTTTTTCAGAATAAAATTAATTTGGTGAAAAAATCTCAAATTTCGGTAAAACTATCATCATGAAAGAATCGCCTAAATCATGGAAAGGCTTTGAATTTGAACCGCAAGGGTGTTTGCTAGAGCAAACCATTGATGAATCTGCAGGTATGGGGATAGCCTATGAAAGAAGTTGTAACTTCTTTAAAGATTTTCATACGCATGACCGCATGATTATTGTGTTTCCGCGCGCCTCTTGTGAAATGGAAGTCCGTACCCAAAAACCAAACCAAAAATTTACCATTGATAGCACTAATTTTTTAGTTGTACCGGCGGCAGTCATTCACGACGACGAAGGCATAAGTGCTATTTACGATACAATGGCACTGTTACCTGAGGATAAGTTTGTTGATGAAGTCGCTAAATCCCAAAACCAAGTAAGTATCTCCCGCAATTTAAAAAAGAAATGTTTTAAGTTAAAAAGAACAGTTTGGTTAGAGCAGCTAGTGCAGCAATATTTTTTTGAAAGAATCCTGAGTCGAAGGCATCGAACTGACGATGTTGTATTTTTAGAAAGAAAAATTTTAGCCGAGATTTTTTCAATTGCTTCTGGTAACAGAAAAAGTAGTATGGAAAATAGCATAAGCGAAGAGGACACAGCTAAAAAGGCAATAACCTATATAGAGTCGAATCTTTTTTCCAACCTTGAAACGGAGTCTATAGCCCGACAAGTTGGAGTTGGTGTTGCAACTTTATTTCGTCAATTTAAAAAAGATATTGGGGTTAGTCCTTATGCCTACATAAAACGCCGTCGCCTCGAGGAGGCAATGCGGCTGTTAAAACTAGGTAAATACTCAGTGAGTGAAGTTGCGCTGCTTGTTGGTTACGAAAATTTCGGCGCCTTTACCGACGCCTTTAAAGCAAAATATAAAAAGGTTCCCTCGTCCGTTTAACTAGCGAGTTCCCTCACAGTTGGCGTAAGGCGCTTATCCCTTGTGAGCTGCATCCTTGGAGGTTCACATTCACCCGAGGAAAAGTGCCGCCTGGATAACAATTACGGTATCCGTCACTATCAGGAATGCAAATACCAGCGAAATCCTGATTAATACTAAAAATGAATTGGCCATTTTCGCGTCCTATAACCAATGTGTCCGCCGCATCACCAACTTCGTTTCGGCGAACTGCTTGAAAAGTATTTCCAACCATCACTCCTTCAACGGAGAGCTGGGGCTCTTGAGTTCCAAAAAAGGATCCTGATTTATTAATTGCGTTCAGAAGGGCGCTATCGGTAACCATGAGGCGTAATTTTCCAGACTCGGCCAGGATAACAACGTTCCCACGCTCACAGTTAAGAATTGGACTCGCCGCTAAAGTAGGACAGATCCAAAGCCCCATAAAGGCAAATGTTCCCCACAAAATAGATAGTTTCATAAAATTCTTCCTTTTCTTGATTTGATTATTCATTTATTCTTCGTTCAGTCAGTCATTGTTTTTAATCTAGCACTTTTCGTTGACTTTAATTCGGTGAAAAAGTCTTTGCTTTCGGTAAAAGTAACTTTCAATAACAATCCAGCGTTACAGACTGGCTTTAGCAGCAATCTCCATTGATCCAGCACCCTCGAATGGATTTTGGGGTGGGTACACTTGGCATTTGGGCTCAGACTTTTTGGACTGAGTTTAGACACTAGTTAGGAGTAATATCTTTTGGTTGCCCTAGAGCTACCTTCAGGGCCTGATGCTGAAGCCTGTAGTGGGAACTTCCGTAAATAATAAGTACTCTTTGATATTTATTTAACAACTCAGCAATAGTTTGCAATATATGTTCGTCTCTAATTCGGGTAACGACCAATGAGATTTTTTGAGTAAAGAAGGGACCGCCTCTGATCTTCATAAACTTTTGAAGGCAACTAAACAGCGAATATTTTTTCATCACGCGTCTTATGCGTTTTCCATTCACCGTTTTACCATTCCGTAGCAAATGCTCTCTGATTCTGCGGTACCCGTAGCCTGGAAGTTCTAGATGGATTTCTTCAATCAAATCTCGAAGTTCCATGTCCCTTGCACCTAACCGTTCCTCCTTAAACGGTTTGTGATAATAAGCCGCTCTTGAGACTTCCATTATTCGGCAACCTTTGGCAACTGAACCAAATTCTCTGAGGTGATCACGGATGAATCTTCTCTTTTGATCTGTTGTGAGTACTCCAGGGCTTTTTTTAACATCAGGTTTTCAAGGTAAAGCTCCCCAATTTCGGTTTTGAGATTCTTAACTTGATGCTGAAGGTGATTGAGATCTCTTTCTTTTGCATTAGCATCAAGTTTTACTTTTCTAACCTTGCCCGGCAAAACACCAGATCGATACTGCTTTACCCAATGATTTACAGTGCCATGGGAACAATTGTAAATCTGAGCGGCATGGCGATAAGTC